>NZ_JBSVXS010000057.1:0-35694 GCF_054070155.1 Pseudomonas sp. SDT291_1_S447 | reverse complement strand
TCAACAGATCGCAGCGTGCCGCAACGCCTACAGGGACAGGGCGTAAAACATCGTAAAGCTCCAATGCTGGCCTTTGCCGCCTCGAATGCGTATAACCTCGCCGTTTCGTCTACCCTGACTTTGCGCCCCGCGTTGATCCTGCAGCGGCGGCCTATCGCCTTTTGACGCTTACGAAACGGAGAATTCCATGCTCAAACGCACCCTGGCACTGACCGCCGGCCTGGCCCTGTCCTTTACTAACTTGATGGTGCAAGCCGCTGACGTGTTGCGCGTCAGCGCGATTCCCGATGAAGCCCCGACCGAGTTGCTGCGCAAGTTCGAACCGCTGGGCGCTTATCTGGAACAGCAACTGGGCATGAAGGTGCAATTCGTGCCGGTGGCCGATTACCCGGCAGTGGTTGAAGCGCTCGCGACCGATCGCCTCGACATGGCCTGGCTCGGCGGCTTCACGTTTGTGCAGGCGCGCTTGAAGACCGACGCGACCACGCCGGTCATTCCGTTGGTGCAACGTGAACAGGACGCGCAGTTCACCAGCAAATTCATCACTGCTGACCCGAACGTGAAGAGCCTGGCGGATCTGAAGGGCAAGACCTTCGCTTTCGGTTCGGTGTCGTCCACCTCCGGCAGCCTGATGCCGCGTTACTTCATGCTGAAAAACGACGGCATCAAGCCTGAGGGTTATTTCAGCCGCGTCGCCTACTCCGGCGCGCACGATGCCACCGTGGCCTGGGTGCAGGCTGGCAAGGTTGACGCCGGTGTACTGAACGCCAGCGTCTGGCAGAAACTGGTCGATGCCGGCAAGGTCGACACCAACAAGGTCAAAGTCTTCGCCACCACGCCGACCTACTTCGATTACAACTGGACCGTGCGCGGCACCCTCGACCCAGCTCTGGCGGCGAAGATCAAAAAAGCGTTCCTCGATCTGGACCCGGCCAACCCGGAGCAGAAAAAGATTCTGGATCTGCAGGCCGCCAGCCGTTTTATCGAGACCAAGCCTGAGAACTACAAGGGCATCGAGGAAGCCGCCCGCGCTGCCGAACTGCTGAAATGACCCTGAGCCTCAACCAGGGCAGCCTGCGCCACGCCAATGGCGTCGACGCCCTGCGCGGTGTCGATTTGCAGATTGGCGTCGGCGAACAGGTCGCGATCATTGGCCCGTCCGGGGCCGGTAAATCGAGTTTGCTCAACCTGCTGGCTACCGCGTTGCGGCCCAGCAGCGGTGAAATTGAAGTGTTGGGTGAACGCGCCTGGCACTTGTCCGCCCGCCAACGCCAACGCCTGCGTGCGCGAATCGGTCTGGTGCATCAGGCACCGCCGTTGCCCCCACGTCAGCGTGTGGTGACGGCGGTACTGGCCGGCAAGCTCGGCCAGTGGAGCCTGGGCAAAAGTCTTTTGAATTTGTTGCATCCGCTGGATGTGGCCGGTGCGCGCGCGGCGTTGGCGCGGCTGGATCTGGGCGACAAATTGTTCGCCCATTGTCAGCAACTGTCTGGCGGTCAGCTGCAACGTGTTGGCATCGCTCGCGTGTTGTATCAGGCGCCGGAAATTCTGCTGGCCGATGAGCCGGTGTCGGCGATGGACCCGGTGATGGCCGGGCACACGCTGTCGATCCTCTCGCGGCACGCCCGCGAACATAACGTCACGCTGGTGGCGAGCCTGCATGCGGTGGATCTGGCGTTGTCGCACTTCCCTCGGATCATCGGTTTGCGCGACGGGCAGATTCTGTTCGACAGCCCTTCTGATCGCGTCACCCCGGAAATGCTCGATGCGCTGTACGCCAATGAAAAACTGCAATCGCCGACCGCTGCAGTGGCGCCTTTGACTGTGCAGATTCCACGATGCTGAATGGCGATTCACGGGATCCGGCGGCGTGGCCGCGATTGCTGCTGACGTTGCTGGCGATTGCCTTGCTGTGGCCGGGCGTTCAGCTCAGCGAGTTGAATCTGGGCGTGCTGCTGCCCGACAGCCAGAATGAAATGGGCCGTTTTGTCGCGCAGTTCTGGCCACCGGCGCATGACGAAGGGTTTCTCCAACTGCTGCTCAAAGCCACCCTGCAAACCTTGGCCATCGCCACCGCCGGCATGGCATTGGCGCTGTTGTTGGCGATACCCGCAGGGCTGATTGCCAGCCGCGCGCTGTCGCTGTCCGCCGCCTCGCGCGGTGGCGTGCCAAGCCGCTTGGGGCGCCTGTTGCGCTGGCCGGTGCGCGGTTTGCTGATCTTTTTGCGCAGCGTGCCGGAAATCGTCTGGGCGCTGTTGTTTGTCCGCGCTGTTGGACTGGGTCCGGCGGCGGGCGTACTGGCGATTGCCATTACTTACAGCGGCATGCTCGGCAAGGTCTACGCGGAGATTTTCGAGTCGACTGACCAGCGCCCGGCGCATGCATTGTTGCAGGCCGGCAGCGGCCGACTGGCAGCGTTTGCTTACGGCACGTTGCCCAATGTGGCGTCGGAACTGCTGTCGTATACGGTCTATCGCTGGGAGTGCGCGATCCGCGCATCCGTGGTGATGGGGTTTGTTGGCGCCGGAGGGTTGGGTCAGCAGATTGACCTGTCGATCCGCATGTTCGCCGGCGGTGAAGTCGCCAGTATTCTGCTGTGCTTCCTGATTCTGGTATTGGTCGCCGACCAACTCAGCCGCTTGCTGCGCTGGAGGCTGACATGAATCGCCTGCTCAACCTGCTGCTGATCGCGGCCATTGCGTTGGCGGTCATCGCCTCCTTCGTTTATCTGGGGCTCGATCTCGGCGAACTGGGCAGCGCCACCAGCCTCAAGCAGATGGGCGCATATGTGCAGCGCTTTCTGAGCCCGGATCTGAGCGCGGATTACCTCAAGGCAATTTTCCACGGCTCGTTGGAAACGTTGGCGATGTCGGCCCTCGGCACGCTACTCGCGGCGGTGTTCGGCATCGTCCTTGCGTTGCCTGCCGCCGGGCGTTTCGGCTGGCCGCTGCAAAGCGCCTCGCGCCTGCTGCTCAATGCCTTGCGGGCGATTCCGGAACTGGTCTGGGCCGCGCTGATGGTACTTGCCGCCGGCCTTGGCCCGAACGCCGGCACCCTCGCCCTCGCTCTGCACACCACCGGCGTGCTCGGCCGATTGTTCGCCGAAGCACTGGAAAATACGCCGCCGCAACCGGCCGAAGCGATTCGATTGCAGGGCGGCAATCCAATCCTTGCGTTCTGCTACGGCACACTGCCGAACCTGGCGCCGCAACTGCTCGCCTACATTCTGTATCGTTGGGAAAACAATATTCGCATGGCCAGCGTGCTGGGATTTGTCGGCGCCGGCGGGCTTGGGCAGATGCTTTATGTGAGCCTCAGCCTGTTTCAGGAAGCGCAAGCCAGTACGGTGATTCTGGCAATGCTGGTGCTGGTGTTTGTGGTCGACTGGCTGAGTGCGTGGAGTCGTCAGCGCTGGGTCAAAGCCTGATGCGCGGGCCGGCGGGTGGATATCTGGCAAAAGCTGATTATGCTTCAGGAAACCTTGCAGCCATGCGAGGCAGTCAGACTGTGCAAGTTTCACGCGAGAGCAGTTGCGGCATACGCCACAAGGCCAGAGTGCGATAAGCGGTAACGGGGGACTCCGGCCTTCAACAATAAGCACGACGGAGAACACCCATGGCCACAATCGACACAGCATCCACCGGCAGTCCACCGCGCAGCGGCGGCATCACCAAGGAGGAACGCAAGGTCATCTTCGCGTCTTCCCTGGGCACGGTTTTCGAGTGGTACGACTTTTACCTGTACGGCTCACTGGCGGCGATCATCGCCAAGCACTTCTTCGCCGGCGTCAACGAAACCACCGCGTTCATTTTTGCCCTGCTCGCCTTTGCCGCCGGGTTCGCGGTGCGGCCGTTCGGGGCGATCGTGTTCGGCCGGCTCGGTGACATGATCGGACGCAAACACACGTTCCTCATCACCATCGTCATCATGGGTGTCTCGACAGCGATTGTCGGTATTTTGCCCGGCTACGCAACCATCGGCGTCGCCGCACCGGTCATTCTGATTACCCTGCGCTTGCTGCAAGGTCTGGCGCTGGGTGGTGAGTATGGCGGCGCAGCGACGTATGTGGCTGAGCATGCGCCACGCAACAGGCGTGGTTTCTTCACCTCGTGGATTCAAACCACCGCGACGCTCGGCCTGTTTCTGTCGCTGTTGGTGATCCTCGCTTGCCGCACGGCGCTGGGCACTGAAGCCTTCGAAGCGTGGGGCTGGCGGATTCCGTTTCTGCTGTCGATCCTGCTGCTGATCGTCTCGGTGTACATCCGCCTGCAACTGAGCGAGTCGCCGGTGTTCCAGAAAATGAAGGCTGAAGGCAAGGCGTCGAAAGCGCCGCTGACCGAATCCTTTGCGCGCTGGGACAATCTCAAAGTGGTGATCATGTCACTGCTTGGCGGTACGGCCGGGCAAGCGGTGGTCTGGTACACCGGGCAGTTCTATGCGCTGTTTTTCCTGCTGCAAACGCTGAAGATCGACCCGCAAACCGCCAACCTGCTGATCGCCGGCTCACTGCTCATCGGCACGCCGTTCTTCGTGATTTTCGGCAGTCTCTCCGACCGGATCGGGCGCAAGCCGATCATCATGGTCGGCTGCATTCTGGCGGCGCTGACCTACTTCCCGATCTTCCACGCGCTGACCCAGTACGGTAACCCCGATGTGTTCATCGCCCAGGAGAAGAACCCGGTCAAAGTCATCGCCAACCCCGACCAGTGTTCGTTCCAGTTCGACCCGGTGGGCAAGGCCAAATTCACCAGTTCCTGCGACCTGGCCAAGACCCTGCTGGCGAAGCGGGCGATCCCGTATGAAAACGTGATTGCCGAACCCGGCACCGTCGCGCAAGTGCGCATCGGCGACAAAGTCGTCGAGAGCTTCGAAGGCAGTGCGCTGCCAGCCGCCGACTTCAAGACCCGCAACGATGCGTTCACCGCCACCCTCGGCACCGCGCTCAAGGAGGCCGGTTATCCGGAGAAAGCCGATCCGGCGAAAACCAACTACCCGATGGTCCTGCTCCTGCTCACCGTGCTGGTGATCTACGTAACCATGGTCTACGGCCCGATTGCGGCGTGGCTGGTCGAGCTGTTCCCGACCCGTATCCGCTACACCTCGATGTCGCTGCCCTATCACATCGGCAACGGCTGGTTCGGCGGTTTCCTGCCGACGGTGGCGTTCGCCATGGTTGCCGCGACCGGAGATATTTATTACGGCTTGTGGTACCCGATCGTGATTGCGGTGATGACGGCGATACTGGGTACGTTCTTCCTGCCGGAAACCAAGGATCGCGACATTCTCAAGGATTGAACACCGTGCGCGCCCTCTCCATCGCGGGAGGGCGCCATTCGGCACAACCCGGCAAAAATATCGAACGCCTACCGCACTGCCCGCCTCCAATGTTTACACCACTGGAGGTCACCAACATGAACAGCAACGATAAAACCCCGAACGCCCCGCCAACCGATACGTCCGGCAAACCGGTGAACGTAGTCGAGCGCGATCTTCAAGACCGGGACGATGAAACCGAAGCCGTGGATAAGGTCATCACGCCCTCGTCCACAAGAGTGAAGGAGCAGGACGCCGAGACGCTGCAGCGCAAGATCGATGAGATCGAACGCAAAGTGGCCGATGGTAATTAGTGGTATTGAAGGCGATCGCGACAGTCTGTTGGATCTGCCCCCTCACCCCAGCCCTCTCCCCCCAGGGGGCGAGGGGGAAAGGGAGCCGATTTGTGTGCTTTTCAAATCTTGCGTTCAACTCGGTATTTCAAGTCGGCGCAACTTGCACAAACACCTCGGTCAGTCCCCTCTCCCCACGGGGTGAGGGGGAAAGGGAGTCGATTTGTGCGCTTTTCAGATCTTGCGTTCAACTCGGTCTTTCAAGTCGGCGTCATTTGCACAAACACCTCGGTCAGTCCCCTCTCCCTCTGGGAGAGGGCTAGGGTGAGGGCTTCTTCGCCGGGTTGAGTTTCACGGCCGCACATATCTGCTCCCAATCGGCCGTCAGTGTGGCCAGCGTCAAGGCGTTGCCCAGCGCTGCGCCGCTGGCGGTGTTGTCGAATATGCACCAGGTCGCAGCACCTTCTGCGGCCGCCGATTGCAGAGCTTGTGTGAGGTCTAGCAGATAAGTTGAATCGTAGGTGCTGTGGTAAATGCGTGGTGAGCCATGCAGGCGCCAATACTGAGTTCTCGTCCAGCCGCTTGGCGAAACATCACGACTGATGCGCGAAGGATCGACTGCTGCTCGTGCGATCTGATGAGTCATTAACATCGACTCGGCGCTGACCCACGATTCATGCCTTGGCTCGAGCACCACTGCGCCGGAGAACCGTTCGCGCAACGTCGTGAGAAAGGCTTCGGCGATGGCTTCGTTGTACGCCAGTGATGGCGGTAATTGCACAAGCAAGCAACCGAGGCGCTCGCCCAACCCGCCGCATTCAGTGAGAAACTTGTCCATCGCCGCCTCGCAACCCGCCAGGCGTAATTCATGGGTGATGTGTTTGGGCATTTTCACCGAAAAGCGAAAGGCCTCCGGTACACCGTCGGCCCAACGCTCATAGGTTTGCAGACGATGCGGACGATAGAACGAGCTGTTAATTTCCACGCAGTTGAGGCGCGCGGCATAGCGCTGCAAGTGCGAGCCTTCCACCGGAAATGCCGGCCAATACTCGCGCCCCAGACTCCAGCCTGCACAGCCCACATAAATCAAAAGTCCACCTCCTGACCTGTAGGAGCTGCCGAAGGCTACGATCTTTTGATTTTGTTTTTAAAGATCAAGATCAAAAGATCGCAGCCTCCGGCAGCTCCTACAGTTGTCTGTCGATTTACCGGTTACTTTTTGCCGGGCAACACCGCTCCCAGCACCTGTTTCGCAGTCTGCACGATCACCCCCGCCTCATCCGGATCGCCCTTGAGCAATGTCGTGGCGAATTTCTTCGCCTGCTCAAGCTTGATGTGCGGCGGTAACGGCGGCACGTTCGGGTCGGTCTTGAACTCGATCACCACCGGCACCTCCGAGGCCAGTGCCTTTTCCCAGGCAGCGGCGACGTCTTCTTCGCGATCGACAAAAATGCCTTTCAGGCCAATGGAAATGGCAAACAAGTGATAAGGCACGTCCGGAATACTTTGCGAAGCTTCGAACTTCGGATCGCCCTCCATCACCCGCTGTTCCCAAGTGACCTGATTAAGGTCCTCGTTGTTGAACACCGCGCAGATCCATTTCGGACTCGCCCATTGCCGCCAATACTTGGCGACGGTAATCAGTTCGGCCATGTTGTTCATCTGCATCGCACCGTCGCCCACCAGCGCGATGACTGCACGTTCGGGATAGGCGAACTTGGCGGCAATCGCGTAAGGCACCGCAGCGCCCATGGACGCAAGTCCGCCGGACAATGAGCACTGCATGCCACGGCGGATTTTCAGATCACGGGCAAACCAGTTGGCGCACGAGCCGGAGTCGCTGGTGATGATTGCCTCATCGGGCAGGCGCGGCGACAGCTCATACACCACCCTTTGCGGGTTGACCGGGTCGGCTTTGGCCATCGCACGTCTTTCCAGGGTTTTCTCCCAGCTACCGCGCCAGCCTTCGACTTTCTTGCGCCACTTGCTGGAGGTTTTCTGTTCGAGCAGTGGTAATAACGCGGCTAGGGTTTCCGCCGAATCGCCGACCAGATTGACTTCCATCGGATAGCGCAGGCTGAGCATGTCGGGTTGCAAATCGATCTGCACGCCACGGGCCTGACCTTCCTTGGGCAGGAACTCCGAGTACGGGAAACCCGAACCGATCATCAACAAGGTGTCGCATTCGCTCATCAGTTTGTAGCTCGGCTCGGTGCCGAGCAGGCCGATGCTGCCGGTGACCCAAGGCAAATCGTCCGGCAACACGGCTTTGCCCAACAGCGCCTTGGCGACGCCGGCGCCGAGTTTTTCCGCCACCGCGATGACTTCATCAGTCGCTTGCAATGCCCCGGCGCCGACCAGAATCGCGACCTTTTCGCCCGCGTTCAAAACGTCGGCGGCACGCTGCAGATCGACGTCATAAGGCAGCACTTTGGGTTTCGCATAACCGACCCCGGAATGCGCAGTGCCATGGGCGCGCGCCGGTGCTTGGTATTTCAGCTCCTGCAAATCGTTGGGCAGAATGAGCGCGGTTACCCGACGTTCGCCCACGGCCGTGCGCACTGCCCGATCGAGCAAATGCCGCACCTGCGAAGGCGCGGATGCTTGCTGCACAAATGCCCCGGCGACGTCCTTGAACATCGACACCAGATCAAGCTCTTGCTGATAGTGACTGCCGAGCGCCGTGCGCGCCTGCTGGCCGACGATGGCCAACACCGGCATATGGTCCATACGTGCGTCGTAGAGGCCGGTGATCAGGTGCGAGGCACCTGGCCCGGAAGTGGCGATGCACACACCCAACTCACCGGTGAACTTGGCATGCGCCGAGGCCATGAACGCGGCCATTTCCTCATGCCGTGCCTGGACGAATTCGATCTTTCCCTTGGCCCGGCTGAGCGCGCCGAACACGCCGTTGATGCCATCCCCCGGATAGCCAAAAATCCGCGTAACGCCCCACTCGCTGAGCCGTTCAACCAGAAAATCCCCCACTGTCATCGTCATCTCGATCCTCGTCTTTCTCCGCTGTATGGAGCTGTCCCGGCAGAACATCTGCCAAGAGGTGTAAGGGTCTGGACAGTCGGGTTGTTGGCGAAGTTTCGATTGATTTCCTCGGGCCAATCCTTGTTTGTTTTTTTGAGTCCCCCACAAGACTTGTCGATCGACGGTGAGGCCGCTCGCGAAGGCGCCAGAACAGTCACTGCTGAGACGGGGCCTTTCAACGATGCGGATGCACCGTCCACGCCACCAGTTTCACCACAATCGGCCGCACGACGAGGATGCACAAAAACGCCACGGGCATCGCCAGCTTGTAGGCGTGCAAGGCATTACTCAGGTAGTCGTTATCAATGCCCGAGTTGGCGGCGGTGATCACCAGCGACATCAGAAACGCCATGATCGTCGCCATGTACAACGCGAACACATACGGCGTGGCACGTGGCGACAGCTTGCGGCGGCTGATGAGCAAGGCTTCGGAGCTTGTCGGTTGATTCATATGGCGTTTCCATCCGTTGACAGGGAGACCGCACGTTAGCAAAGCAGCCCCCGAGCAACTAGACGCTCAATCGCAGGTACTTTATAAAGCAGAACTTACGAATCAACCCTGAACGGGACGATGAATGAATCTGTTAACTGCGATTGCCAGTTTTATCAAAGTAGTGGAATCGGGCTCGATTGTCGGCGCCGCCAAGACGCTGGGCGTCAGCGCGGCGGCGGTGAGCCAGACGATCAACCGGCTGGAAGCACACCTCGGCGCGCGCTTGTTGCAACGCACCACGCGCAGCATGGCACTGACCGAAAACGGCGCGGTGTATTACGAGAAAGTCCGGCGCATTGCAGCGGATCTGGAGTCCGCGCAGAGCTCGATCAATAGCGATGAAACCGAGTTGCAGGGCCGTCTGAGCATCGCCTCTACTTCCGCGTTCGGCCGCCATGTATTGGCGTCACTGATCGCCGGTTTCGCCGCGCAACACCCACGCCTGCTCATCGAACTCTCGACCACCAACGGCAAGATCAATCACATCCAGGACGGCATCGATCTGAGCCTGCGGATCAGGCCGCAACTGGAGGACGGTATCGTCGCGCGCAAGATCGTTTCGCTGCCCTTCATCATGTGCGCCGCGCCGGCCTATCTGCAGCGCGCCGGGTGGCCGCAATCGCCAGATGATTTGCACAACCACGCCTGCCTGGCCTTTCGTTATCCCTTGGACGGGCGCTTTCTGCGCTGGAGTTTTATCCGTGACGGCCAGCGTTTCGACGCCAATATCAATGCCACCGCGATCAGCGATGACATCGATGCGCTGGCGCAAATGGCTGTTTACGGGGCCGGGGTCACAAGGCTGGCAGAGTTCGTGGCGGCACCTTATCTGGCGAGCGGGCAACTGGTGCCGCTGCTCGAACATAGCGACGCCGTCGCCGAGCCGATGGATATCTACGCCTGCGTTCAGGAGCGCGCGGCGATGACGCCGAAGGTCAAGGCCTTCCTGGATTATCTGAGCGCAGATCTGATCGCACGCTGGCCGACAACAAATGTTTTCGTCGAAGGGTTCAAAGACACTCGCTGAAGCACACGAAATCAGTCAAAGTCCGCTTCGCACAATCGGCCTATCACGGAAGATAACAACAATGAAAAAATCTCTCGGCGCGCTGCTTCTGATCGGCTTGAGCAGCCACGCATTCGCTGACGCTCAACCCGTTGGTTTCCAGTACGCCACGCTGGCGGATCCACGTAACGAGCGCCCAGTGGAAATGGTCGTCTGGTACCCCGGTTCGACCACGGCCAAGACGCCACAATTATTCGGCGACAACCCGGTCTTCGTTGGCGCACCGGCGGTGCTCGACGCCCCGGTCGCCAAGGGCGAGCATCCATTGGTGGTGCTATCCCACGGCAATGGCGGAAGCTGGATCAACCAGACCTGGCTGGCCAGTGCTCTGGCGCATCAGGGTTACATTGTCGCGGCAGTCAACCATCCCGGCACCACCAGCCGCGATCGCAGTCCGCAAGCAGCGGCACAGTTGTGGCAGCGTCCCGTTGACCTCAGTCGGGCCATCGATGCAGTGACGGCCCAACCGGAAAAATTCGGCGCAGTGGCCAAGGATCGAATTGCCATCGTCGGCCATTCTCTCGGCGGCTGGACGGTACTCGAAGCCGGCGGTGCACGCTTCGACCCCGAGCGCTTTGCCGAAGACTGCAAAGTCCATCCGCAACTGGCCAGTTGCACGGCATACAACCAAATGAACACGGCAAGCACCGCGCAATCGAAAGCCCGACTGGCCGCCGATTTGCGTGACAAGCGCGTGACTGCCGTGGTTTCACTGGACCTGGGTCTGTCGCGCGGAATGACCGATGCAAGTCTGGCGGCCTACCCCGTGCCGATCCTGGTGATCGCTGCCGGCGTACCGTCGAAAGAATTGCCTGCGCAACTGGAATCCGTCGATCTCGCCAAACGCCTGCCGAAAACCTTATCGCGTTACGTCGAGATCAGCGACGCCAGCCATTTCACGTTCATGGCGATCTGCAAACCCGGCGCCGTGGCCATGCTTGACGAGGACGTGCCAGGCGACAGCATTATCTGCACCGATGGCGAGGGTGGCCGCCCGCGTGCGCAGATCCAGCAACAAGTGATTTCCCTCATCACCGGATTCCTGGCGCAGTCACCTGACAGCCTGAAACAAACCGTCACTTACAAGGAACCGCAATAACAATGCTGACGCCCTCCCCTCAGACCTTCCGGGGCAGTTGCCTGTGCGGAGCGGTGAAATACCAGATCCGCTCACGGCCCAAAGCGCTTTCGCACTGCCATTGCAGCCAATGCCGCAAAAGCCACGGCGCGGCGTTTGCCAGCTATGGCAGCGTGCTGCGCCAGAACCTGGAATTGCTGGAGGGCGCCGAACAGCTCAAGGCCTATCAGTCTTCGCAATCGGTACAACGCCAGTTCTGTCTGAACTGCGGCTCGTCGCTGTTCTGGGCAAACCATCAGGGTGAGTACCGCGACTGGATTTCGGTAGCCCTGGGCACGCTGGACACGACGTTCACCACGGAAAAACAGCAACACGTCGAAGTGACGTCGAAAGCACCGTGGTTTGAAATCAAGGATCAATGGCCGCAGCGCTGAGCGTGAAAGATTCAATCATCAAACGTTGTTTCACCCTTTGGAGATCAGATGAAACGCTCAAAAATAGCGGCCTTCTCTGCGCTGGTAATGGCCGCAATAAGCGTCATTGCGCTGCAGATGTTTCTGTACGACGCCGAAATAACCATGGCTCAGGCATCCATGGGCAGCGTGCCAGTTCAATTGGTCGCAGAAATCCTCATCGCCATCGCCACTCATCTGTTCGTCGTCCTGATGGTGCCAATGCTCTTGATCGCCTACAGGAAATACCTCGCCGGCTATGCGGTGCTTGCTCTGTCCCTAGCTGCCTACACCCAGATGACCACAGGCCTGGGTGTGATCGGGCCGATGATCGCGATCATCGCCGTTTCGATCCTGGGTTTTTATGGCTTCAGAAAAACCAGCGAATGGGTACGTTATATGCGCGCAAAATAAATGACGCGGCTGCTCAATCGCGCAACCAGTCACCGTCGAGCTGACGCGTGCAAGCGCTCATCGCTTCGCTCAGCCATGTCCTGAAGGCTGTGCTGTTGGCGCAGTTCTCGAACGGCCGTGGCGATAGCAGGCAGTAGGTCGATCCGTCCCGGATAAAGCCAAACGGTGCGATCAACTGCCCGGCTTCGAGTTCGTTCTGCACCATCAAAAAGGACGCCATAGCGCTACCCAATCCGGCCAGCGCCGCCTGAATGCAGAGATAAAAATGCTCGTAATCGACGCGGCTGGCATCCGCCGCGCCCCTGCCGACAAGGCGCAGCCAGTTATCCCATGCCAATGGACGCGTTTTGCTGCGCAGTAAGCATGCGCCGTGCAATTCAGTGGACTCAGGGCTTTTCGAGGGCAGGCAAACCGGGCCGATCCACTCCTGGCAAATCGTCACGGCATGCACCGATTCGTCCCAGTGAAAGTCATCGCGGCGGATCGCCAGATCGGCGCCTGAACGGGCGAAGTCGATCGGCCCTCCGGCGGTCAGCAATTGCACCTGAATGTGCGGATGGGCGCGTTGAAAGTCGGGCAGCCGCGGGATCAGCCATTTCATGGCGATTGTCGGTTCGCAGGACACCACCAGCACATCGTCATGGCGTTCTTGCTGCAAGCGATAAACCGCGCCTTCCAGCTGTTCGAACATCGGCCGAGTGACTTCGAACAACAGCCGACCGGCCTGATTGAGAAAGATCGCCCGGTTGCGCCGCTCGAACAGTTCAACCCCGATCGCCTCCTCCAGCAAACGCACCTGCCGGCTCACCGCGCCATGGGTCACGTGCAACTGTTGCGCGGCTTTGACGAAACTTTGGGTTTGCGCGGCAGTGTTGAAAAAACGAAAGGCAGCCAATGGAGGCAAGTTCATATAGACGACGATTTCTCACAGATTTTGACGACTATAAATCGTTTTTTCTGCCAGCGACAATTCAACATCATATGCACCTCCTGCTGTCTTGACGCTGCCCTTGGCGATTCAGGCCGTTAGACATCTGTGAATTTACATAGCGTAAATACAGGCCTTTTCGAGTTGGAGAATGTTGATGAATGAGTTGTTTGTGATGATCGCCATCACGATGTTGGCGGTGATCAGTCCCGGCCCGGACTTCGCCATGGTCACCCGCAACAGTTACGCCTTCGGGCGCCAAAGTGGCTTGATGGCGGCGCTGGGTATCGCCTGCGGTGTGCAGGTTCATGTGTTCTATACGGTGTTTGGCGTGGCCGTGATCATTACGCAGTCACCCTTGCTGTTCATGGCGATGAAATTGCTGGGCGCCGGATACCTTGTTTATCTGGGCATCAAGTCGATCACCAATACCGCCGTGTTGACGTTTACCGAGGCCAGCGGCTCGGCCCCTTCTTCATGGGCGGTTTTTCGCAGCGGCTTTCTGACCAATGCGCTCAATCCGAAAACCATGTTGTTCGTCGTCGCGGCGTACAGCCAGTTTGTTCAGGCAGGCAGCTCGCTCGCCAGCAACTTCGCCTACGGATTGTTCATGTCGCTCGCCCACTGGGTGTGGTTCAGCCTGGTTGCGCTGTTCTTTTCCACTGAAAGGTTGCGGCGGCGCATGCTGGAAAAGCAGCGAATCATTGACCGGGTAATCGGCACCGCCCTGATTGGCCTGGCAGCTTGTCTATTGATCCCGGGGGTTGGCCAGTCTTGAGTGCAGCGGGCAATCAAAACACAGAAATCCATCGCGCTCTGGAATACGAAGCCGGTTCTGTGGTGTCCTGTCTATTCTCAGCAGGTATTTTTCCACTCGCCAACGATGAGGCCCCTTACATGAGCAAAGCGCCGTACGTTCCGCCCCAGGTCTGGAAAAACGAAGCCCCGTCTGGTGGCCAGTTCGCCAGCATCAATCGGCCGATTGCCGGACCGACCCACGACAAGACGCTGCCGGTCGGCAAGCATCCGTTGCAGCTGTATTCACTGGCCACGCCCAACGGCGTCAAAGTGACGATTCTTCTGGAAGAGTTGTTGGCGTTGGGTCACAGCGCTGCCGAGTACGATGCGTGGCTGATCCGCATTGGCGAAGGCGATCAGTTCTCCAGCGGTTTTGTCGAGATCAATCCGAACTCGAAAATACCGGCGTTGCTGGATCACAGCGTTGAACCGCCGATTCGCGTGTTCGAGTCGGGTTCGATCCTGCTGTATCTGGCGGAGAAATTCGACGCCTTCCTGCCAAAAGATCCTGCTGGCCGCACCGAAACCTTGAACTGGCTGTTCTGGCAGATGGGCTCGGCGCCGTATCTGGGCGGCGGTTTCGGGCATTTCTACGCCTACGCACCGGAAAAAATGGAGTACCCGATCAACCGCTTCACCATGGAAGCCAAGCGGCAACTGGATGTGCTGGATCGGCGTTTGGCGCAAAGCGCGTACCTGGCCGGTGACAGTTACACCATCGCCGACATCGCCGTCTGGCCGTGGTACGGGCAATTGGTGCGCAACAATGTCTACTCCGCCGCCGAGTTTCTCGCGGCCCACGAATACACGCATGTGCAACGCTGGGCCGAGGACATTGCCAGGCGGCCGGCGGTTATTCGCGGCCAGCGCGTCAACCGCACGTGGGGCGATGAGGCGACTCAGGTGCCCGAACGTCATCAGGCTGATGATCTGAACTGACGCCTTTACTCCCGCACATCTGCAGGGCCGGTCGCACGCTTTTGTGATCGGTCCGCTGCGCCTCGCTTCACCCCTCGCACGCGTCTCAGAAAAACCGCAACTCTGCGCCAACCCTCGACGCAGAGCGCTTGGACGATTGTGAAAAATTCGTTAACTAACTGACTCGTACGGCTTTCTTCAGTCGGAATGATCTGACACACTAATGCGAATAATTCCTACACGCACTCGCACTGGATTCGTTTTCGTATCATTTGGGGAAGCAGATTGATGTCGTTTCGCACCATTTACCGTCGTCCAAACCGTTCACCGAACCTCCTGGCGCTGGCCATCTGCATGGCCAGCATCACCCCTGCGCTGGCAGATGAAGCATCACCCGCTACGCCTGAAAAAGCCGCGCCGGCGAGCACGCTGGAACTGGACGCCACCGAAATCGGCGCTACCCAGATGAGCAGCACCACCGAAGACACCCAGTCCTACACCACCGGCCCGATGCGGACGGCGACCAAATTGTCATTGACCATGCTCGAAACGCCTCAGGCGGTGACGGTCATCACTCGTCAGCGCATGGACGACCAGAACATGACCAGCATCAACGATGTGGTGAAAGGCACACCGGGACTGTTTCTCAGCCAGACCAGCGGTCCGGGACGGCAGACGTACAAGGCGCGCGGCTTTGACATCGACAACATCATGTACGACGGCCTGCCCAGCGCGTACTCGCCTTACTCCATGGCGGTGCAACCAAACCTGGCGATGTTCGACCGTGTCGAAATCGTCCGCGGTGCAACCGGGCTGGTCACCGGTGCCGGCAACCCGTCGGCAGCGATCAACATGGTGCGCAAACGGCCGACCGCCGATCAGCGCGTGACGCTCACCGGCGCGGCCGGCAGCTGGGACGACTACCGTGGCGAAATCGACGCCTCCAGCCCACTGAACGAAAGCGGCACCTTGCGCGGTCGAGTGGTCAGCTCCTATCAGGGCGCCGACAGCTTTCGCGACAAGGAAGAGAACGACCATGGCTTGTTCTACGCCATCGGTGAGGCCGACCTGAGCGACAGCACCACCGCGACCCTCGGGTTCTCCCGGCAGAATGAACAGACCAACTATTTCTGGGGCGGTCTGCCGCTGGGCACCAATGGCCACCACCTCGACCTGCCCCGCTCCACCTACCCGGGCACCGACTGGGAAAACCGCAAGCTGCAAATCGACACCGTGTTCGGTGAAGTCGAGCATCGCTTCGACAACGACTGGAAACTGCACGTCGCCGGCTCCTCGTCGACCCTTGACGGCGAGTTCTCCGGGACTTACCTGTCGCGTTACGCCGGTCCACTGGAAACCACGGCTTATCAATCCCATCACACCGACAAGCAGCGTGCGTTCGACGGCTTCGCCAGCGGCCCGTTCGAAGCGTTCGGCCGCACCCACGAACTGGTCGTTGGCGCGAGCAACCGTGTGTATGACGCGACCACCAAAGAGTACGACCCGTACACCACCGCCTGGCCGATCGGCGCGCCCAAGCCTGACTTCGTGCGCAACGGCAAAACCCGCAGCGTCACCACCCAGGACGCCGTGTACCTGACCACCCGCCTGAGCCTGGCCGATCCATTGACGCTGATCCTCGGCGGCCGCCTCGACTGGTACGACTACGATGACCGCACGGCCGACGGCGATTACAAGGTCACCCGCAACCTCACTCGTTACGCCGGCCTGATCTACAAACTGGACGACCATCACTCGGTGTACGCCAGTTACACCGACATCTTCACCCCGCAGACCCAGAAGGACCTCGGCGGCAAAGTGCTCGAGCCGATCGTCGGTGAAAACTACGAAGTGGGCATCAAGGGCGAGTACTTCAACGGCGCCCTCAACGCGAGTCTGGCGGTGTTCCAGATGGATCAGACCGGCCGCGCCACCTTGGCCGACAACCAGTTCGGCTGCCCGGTCATGACCTGCTACAACACATCAGGCAAAGTGCGCAGCCAAGGCGTGGACATGGAACTGCAAGGCGCCCTGACCGAAAACTGGCAGGTCGGCGCCGGCTACACCTACACCCGCGCGCACTACATCAAGGACGAGAACCCGGCGAACAACAATCAGCGTTTCGATACCGACACGCCAGAGCATCTGTTCAAGGTGTCTACGGTGTACCGCTTCCAGGGCCCGCTGCAGAATCTGCGCGTGGGCGGCAACGTCTACTGGCAGAGCCGCATGTACAACGACATCACCCTGGCCAATAACGGTAGCTACCGCCTCGAACAGGGCGGTTATGCGGTCACCGACCTGATGGCCGGGTACGAAGTCAATAAACACCTGGATCTGCAAGTCAACGCGAACAATATCTTCGACCGCGTCTACTACTCCGCCATCGGCTCCGATGTCACCTGGGGTTCCACCGACAACTATGGCAACCCGCGCAGTTACATGCTGACCGCCAAGTACAAGTTCTGAGTCGGTAACGATCTTGCGTAACAAACAAGGGCGTCCGGGAGATCCGCGGCGCCCTTGTTTTTTCTGCCCCCCGCATTAGTCATGAACGGCAATACCGGATAGTCTCTGAGCGAACTCATCACAAAGCATCGCCCCATGACCAACCCAGACTTTGCACCCGACATCGAAGCCATCCGCAGTATTGACTCGGTGCCGGTCATCCTGAGCATGGTCAAACACCTCACCGGCATGCGTTTCGCCGCGGTGGCACGGGTCACCGAAAGCAACTGGGTGGCGTGCGCCGTTGATGACTCGATTGATTTCGGGCTCAAACCCGGTGATGAACTGGTGCTCGAATCGACCATTTGCCACGAGATCCGCCAGCATCAGCAGCCGGTGATCTTCGGTCATGCCAGTACGCACCCGGTCTTTTCGCTTCACCACACGCCGAAAACCTATGGGCTGGAAAGCTACATTTCCATTCCCATCGTCAAAGCCAACGGCGACTTCTTCGGCACGCTGTGCGCCATCGACTCGGTCCCTGCCAATATCGACGAACCGGCCATTACCAAAACACTGACCCTGTTCGCTCAATTGATCGCCATGAACCTGGACACGCAACGCCATCTGGAAGCGACCCAGATCGAGCTGAACAACGCCAATGAACTCGGGCGCCTGCGCGAGCAATTCATCGCCGTACTCGGCCATGACCTGCGCACCCCACTGAGCGCGGTGCGCATGAGCGCCGACTTGCTGGAAAGCAAAACCGAAGACAAACGTTCGCTCAACCTGATTGCGGCAATTCGCAACAGCTCGGTGCGCATGGGCGTGTTGATCGAAAACATCCTCGACTTTGCCCGAGGACGACTGGGCGGCGGAATTCCGGTGCAGCGCAAGCTGGTGGATGACCTGCAGCAGACCCTGCAATTGACGCTCGCTGAGGTTAAAGCCTCGCACCCGCAAGCGATTTTCATCGATGAGCTGGACGTGCCGGCGGGCGTCTATTGCGATGAGTTGCGCATCAGCCAGTTGCTTTCCAATCTGCTGGGCAATGCCGTCACCCACGGCTCGAACAGCGCACCGATCATCCTCAAAGCCTGTGCAGAAAACGACGAGATCGTGATTTCCCTGACCAATCAGGGCACGCCGATTTCAGCGCAGCTGATGCCCTTGCTGTTCGAACCCTTCTCCCGCGCCGAAGCCGGGCAACGTTGCGAGGGCTTGGGACTGGGGCTTTACATCGCCTCGCAGATAGCGATGGCACACAACGGCACGTTGAGCGTGACCTCGAGCGCCGAGTCGGGAACCTGCTTCGTGGCGCGATTCCCGGCCCGATTCAAATGGGTTTAAGCCGTCTGCCGACGCATCGTCAGAATCGCCGCGCCAAAACCGATAAACGTAGACCCGACCACCCGGCTGACCCAACGCGACAGCGCCGGACGAGTCAACACACCCTTGGCCCGCGAAGCCAGCGCGGCATAAACGCTCAGTGACGACACCGACAACGCCATGAAGATCGAAGTCAGGATCAGAAACTGCGGCAGCAGCGCGGCTTCCTGATCAATGAACTGTGGGAACAGCGCCGTAAAAAACATCGTCGCCTTGGGGTTGGTCACCGCGGTCAGGAATGCCGATTTGTACAACTTGCCGCGGGTCGGCCGCACCTTGCTCGCCTCCCCCTCGACTCCCTCAGGCAGCATCGGGCCTTTCTTGAACAGCTGCTTGACGCCGAGATAGAACAGATACCCGGCACCGATGATCTTCACTGCATTGAACAGCAGTTCCGAACTGGCCAACAACGCCCCCAACCCCAACATCGCCGCCGCCGACAGACAGAACAAGCCACTGGCGTTACCCAATGACGACCAGATCGTGCTGCGCTGCCCATGCGCGAGGCTATTGTTGATCGCCATCAACGTCGCCGGCCCCGGACTGGCGATGGCAATTGCGGCGACCAGAGTGAAGGTCAATATCGAGTGAGAATCCATTTTCGCTGCTCGCAAGATTGAAGTTGCCGCATGTTACAGCAACCGGCTGCATAGCCCAGATCAAAAGCCCCTCACCCTAGCCCTCTCCCGGAGGGAGAGGGGACTGACGGTGGTGTTTGGGAGAGGTACGCCGACGTGCGATACCGCGTTGAACTCAGGCTTTGAAAAGCACACAAATCGGCCCCCTCTCCCTCGGGAGAGGGCTGGGGTGAGGGGCGAATCCACCACAAATCCAAAGCCGACCAAGCTGTGCCCCTCACCACTCAACAGGATGAGCGTTAGCTCGGCTGCGGCTTTTGATCTGTAAGGCGACGTCGGAAGGCTGAGTGGAGGGATTGATCCGGGCGTGGGAGCGCAGCGACCGTTTGGCGCAGCCAAACACAGCGAGAGGAGGTGCAGCGAAGCAAACCGTAGGCGCTGCGCCCGGATCGATCCCGGAGCGAAGGAACCCCGAGCCCCAGCGAGCGGGCCGCACGTAGGAGCAAGCGTTTTTTGCTTACTTTTTTTGGCGTTTGAAAAAAAGTGAGTCGCCGTAAGGGCGAAACCGTAATAAGCCATCACCGCAGCAACGGATATTCACCCAAAAAACCCAAACGACCAATAACAAAAAGGCGCCCGAAGGCGCCCTCTTGATCCAAGGCCGTCAGGCCATTTCTGCGGTAGTCTCGAAGTCAAACGTCAACTCACCATCCTTGATGTCGATGTGCACCACACCGCCATGCTCGGCCAGCTCGCCAAACAGAATCTCCTCCGCCAACGGACGCTTGATCTTGTCCTGAATCAGGCGCGCCATCGGACGTGCGCCCATCGCCGAGTCATAACCACCCGCCGCCAGCCAACTCCGCGCGGCATCAGTGACCTCAAGCAACACACGCTTGTCTTCCAGCTGCGCCTGAAGCTCGGTGAGGAACTTGTCCACCACACTTTTGATGACCTCATGACTGAGGCGACCAAACTGGATAATCGTGTCCAGTCGGTTACGGAACTCCGGCGTAAAGCTCTTCTTGATCACTTCCATCGCATCAGACGAGTGGTCCTGATGGGTGAAACCGATCGAAGCCCGCGCCGCCGTTTCGGCACCGGCGTTGGTAGTCATGATCACGATCACGTTGCGGAAGTCCGCCTTGCGCCCGTTGTTGTCGGTCAGCGTACCGTGGTCCATCACCTGCAACAGCAGGTTGAAGACTTCCGGATGCGCCTTCTCGATTTCATCGAGGAGCAATACGCAGTGCGGCTGCTTGGTGATCGCCTCGGTCAACAGACCGCCCTGGTCGAAACCGACATAACCTGGAGGCGCACCGATCAGACGCGATACGGTGTGACGCTCCATGTATTCGGACATGTCGAAGCGCACCAGCTCGATCCCCAACGCCTTGGCCAATTGCCGCGCAGCTTCGGTTTTACCAACACCGGTCGGACCTGCGAACAGGAACGAACCAACTGGCTTGTCAGGCGACTTGAGGCCGGCACGCGACAGCTTGATCGCAGTCGACAGCGAATCGATCGCTGCGTCCTGACCAAACACCGTCAGCTTCAGGTCACGCTCCAGGTTACGCAGCAGTTCCTTGTCGGAACTGGTGACGTGCTTAGGCGGAATCCGCGCGATTTTCGCGACAATGTCTTCAACCTGTGGCACTTCAATGCGCTTCACACGTTTTTCGACCGGTTGCAGACGCTGGTAGGCGCCCGCCTCGTCGATCACGTCGATGGCCTTGTCCGGCATATGCCGGTCATTGATGTAGCGCGAGGCCAGTTCAGCAGCCGCGCGCAACGACTCATCGCTGTATTCGATGTTGTGATGCTGCTCGAAACGCCCTTTCAGGCCGCGCAGGATACCGATGGTGTCTTCCACCGACGGCTCGACGACATCGACTTTCTGGAAGCGACGCGCCAAGGCACGATCCTTCTCGAAGATGCCGCGAAATTCCTGGAACGTGGTCGAGCCGATGCAGCGAATGTCGCCAGACGACAGCAGCGGTTTGAGCAGGTTCGAAGCGTCCATCACGCCACCGGACGCAGCGCCGGCACCGATGATGGTGTGGATCTCGTCGATGAACAGGATCGCCTGCGGACGTTTTTTCAGTTCATTGAGCAGCGCTTTGAAGCGCTTCTCGAAATCACCGCGATATTTGGTGCCTGCGAGCAGAGCGCCAAGGTCAAGCGAGTAAACAACGCTGTTGGCCAGCAGATCCGGCACCTGGTTGTCGACAATGCGCTTGGCCAGGCCTTCGGCAATCGCGGTTTTACCCACGCCTGCCTCGCCAACCAGCAGCGGATTGTTTTTACGCCGGCGCGCGAGAATCTGCGCGACACGCTCGACTTCCGATTCGCGGCCGACCAGCGGGTCGATGCGACCCTGGCGCGCGAGTTCGTTGAGGTTGCTGGCATAAGCATCCAGAGGATTGCCTGAAGAAGAAGACTCACCGCCCTCGTCGTCCTGCATATCTTGTTCACCTTCAGAGTGATCGCCATGCCCCGGCACTTTCGAAATGCCGTGTGCGATGTAATTGACGACATCGATGCGCGCAACGCTCTGCTGTTTCAGCAGGAACACTGCCTGACTCTCTTGCTCACTGAAGATGGCAACCAGCACGTTAGCGCCGGTTACTTCGCGTTTGCCCGAGCTCTGTACGTGGAAAACAGCACGTTGCAGTACACGCTGGAAGCCCAGGGTTGGCTGGGTTTCGCGATCTTCATCATGAACGGGGATCAATGGCGTGGTGGAGTCGATGAACTCCTGCAGGTCGTGCTTGAGTTTGTCGAGATTTGCGCCACAGGCACGCAAAACGGTGGCGGCAGCCTCATTGTCCAATAGGGCCAGCAAAAGGTGTTCGACGGTCATGAATTCATGACGTTTCGAACGAGCCTCCTTGAAGGCTAGATTGAGGGTGACTTCGAGCTCGCGGTTTAACATAGCTTCACCTCATACCCAAGTGGTCGGCGATTAACCGTCCTTCTCGATTTCACAGAGTAGCGGATGCTGGCTTTCCCTGGCGTACTGGTTGACCTGCATGGCCTTTGTCTCGGCGATGTCGCGGGTAAACACTCCACATACTGCCCGTCCTTCTGTGTGGACGGCCAGCATGACCTTGGTCGCCAGCTCGCGATTCAGGTTAAAAAACACCTCGAGCACTTCGACGACGAAATCCATCGGTGTGTAGTCATCGTTGAACAAAACCACCTTGTACATCGGCGGCGCCTGTAACGCGGGCTTTGCTTCCTGAACAGCAACGCCTGCCGAATCGTCGTCGTGCTCCTGTGGAAGATCCTTTTGGAGAAGCGGGCGATCCTGATTGAATGTTAGTCGAATCTGGCTGATTGCATGCATGGAAAGAAAGGTTCGTCAGTTGTGCAAATACAGTGGTGGGGGCGGCTGTCCACGTTTTCAACTCCGACTGCCCGGTCACCTTGACTATCGGGAAAACGGTGTTACAACCAATAGAACCCACAGTGGGTAAAAAAGATCCGCGGAGTCAATTCTTTTAACGAATAAGATTGCGGATGAATTGGATGATACTCCAGCGATGGAGTCTGTTGCAGAGGGATTTGAGCATGGCTGTCGGCAAGGTGAAATGGTTCAACAATGCCAAGGGTTTTGGATTCATTATCGAGAACGGCCAGACAGAAGACCTGTTTGCCCACTACTCGGCTATCCAGATGGAAGGCTATAAAACCCTGAAGGCAGGCCAAGAGGTGTACTTCGAACTCCTTCAAGGCCCCAAAGGCCTGCACGCAATCGCGATTCAGGACAAAAACACAGTGGATGAAGCTGTGGGTGCGGCAGGAGCCGCTGCCGCCGCAACCAGTGGCATCAACCACGCTGCAGTCGTGAGCTGAGCAACCTCGCCCAAGACACCCGGCCATAAAAAAACCGCCTGACTCAATTCATCGAGTCAGGCGGTTTTTATGTGCCCGCGTTTTACATATGCGAAATCAACGCATCCCCGAAGCCCGAAGACGAAACCAGCTTCGCTCCATCCATCAGACGCTCGAAGTCATAGGTCACGGTCTTGGCACCAATGGCGCCGTTGGTGCCCTTGATGATCAGATCCGCCGCTTCCGTCCAGCCCATGTGCCGCAGCATCATCTCGGCCGAGAGAATCAACGACCCCGGATTCACCTGATCCTTGCCGGCGTACTTCGGCGCAGTACCGTGCGTCGCTTCAAACATCGCCACGGTGTCGGACAGGTTGGCGCCCGGCGCGATACCGATGCCACCCACTTCCGCCGCCAGGGCGTCGGAGAGGTAGTCGCCGTTGAGGTTCAGGGTTGCGATCACATCGTATTCGGCCGGGCGCAGCAGGATCTGCTGGAGCATGGCGTCAGCGATGGCGTCTTTGACCACAACATTCTTGCCGGTTTTCGGATTTTTGAACTGCATCCACGGGCCGCCGTCGAGCAGGGTCGCGCCGAATTCTTCAGCGGCCACTTCGTAGGCCCACTCTTTGAAGGCACCTTCGGTGAACTTCATGATGTTGCCTTTGTGCACGATGGTCAGCGAATCGCGGTCGTTATCGACCACATATTGCAGAGCTTTGCGCGCCAGACGCTTGGTGCCTTCCAGCGAAACCGGCTTGACGCCGATGCCGCAGTTTTCGTCGAAACGGATCTTGGTGACGCCCATTTCTTCTTTAAGGAATTTGATGACTTTGGTGGCTTCCGGCGAACCGGCCTTCCACTCAATGCCGGCATAGATGTCTTCGGAGTTCTCGCGGAAGATGGTCATGTCGACGTCGCCAGGCTTTTTCACCGGGCTTGGCACGCCTTCGAACCAGCGCACCGGGCGCAGGCAGACGTACAGGTCGAGTTGCTGACGCAGGGCCACGTTCAGCGAACGGATGCCGCCACCGACCGGGGTGGTCAGCGGGCCTTTGATGGAAACCACGTAATCCTTGACTGCGTCCAGGGTTTCCTGAGGCAGCCAGGTGTCCTGATCGTAAACCTGAGTGGCTTTTTCCCCGGCGTAGACTTCCATCCAGGAAATCTTGCGTTTACCGCCGTATGCCTTTTGAACTGCAGCATCGACAACCTTGATCATCACCGGACTGATGTCGACACCAATGCCGTCACCTTCGATGAAGGGGATGATCGGGTTATCAGGAACATTGAGAGAATGGTCTGCATTGACGGTGATTTTGTCGCCGACGGCTGGAACCTGAATCTTCTTGTAACCCATGCTGAACTCCATTGTTTGGATTGAACATCTGGCTTGGTTCGAGCGTAACCCAGTTAAATCAACACGCAAACCCTCTGTTCGTGGCGCGGCCACATCTCGTTTCGTACAAGCCTGAAAGCAAAGGGAAAAGCGCCAAACTCAAGCATTCGCGACGACTCTACGCCCCACCCTGCCCTGCGACCTTTAGACCAATGGACGAGAATCGTTGCATATGAACCATCGGCAGATTGCCAGCTACCTATGTATAATGCCGCCCGCTGACCACAGGGTCACGACGGCTGGCCTCTCTAGCACGAGACTTTCCGCCTGATTGGTCGGGTTGTTACCGCAGTCCGACTGCTTGACGCTCTACTGATGCACCCAACATCACCGCGAAGAATCTCGACATTCGGTTCATGGATGACTTTGAACGAACGCGCTTACCCGGCGCCCCTCGAGTTTCTGCGCACGCTTTAGCAAAGAAGAGAGAGTTAATCCGAATATGCCCACCCGCTCGAAGATCATCTATACCTTCACCGACGAAGCTCCAGCCCTCGCCACCTATTCCCTGCTGCCGATCATCGAGGCGTACACCGCTTCGGCCGATATCGCCGTGGAAACCCGCGATATCTCTCTTGCAGCGCGCATTCTGGCCAGCTTCCCCGAGCAACTGGGCGACAAAGCCGTAGCCGACCACCTCGCCGAACTGGGCGACCTGGCCGTTACGCCTGAAGCCAACATCATCAAGCTGCCGAACATCAGCGCTTCGGTGCCACAGCTGCAAGCCGCGATCAAAGAGCTGCAAGCTCAGGGTTACAACCTGCCGGACTACCCGGAAACCGTGACCAGCGACGCCGACAAAGACGCCAAGGCGCGTTACGACAAGGTCAAGGGCAGCGCCGTGAACCCGGTTCTGCGTGAAGGCAACTCTGACCGTCGCGCACCGCTGTCGGTTAAAAACTACGCTCGCAAGCACCCGCACAAAATGGGCGCCTGGGCCAAAGACTCCAAGTCCCACGTCGCTCACATGAGCACCGGCGATTTCTACGGCAGCGAAAAAGCTGCTCTGATCGACGCCGCTGACGCCGTGAAGATCGAACTGATCGCCAAGGACGGTACCGCTACCGTTCTGAAAGAAAAAACCACCGTTCAGGCCGGCGAGATCCTCGACTGCGCCGTGATGAGCAAAAACGCCCTGCGCGCGTTCATCGCTGCTGAAATCGAAAGCGCCAAGGCTCAAGGCGTGCTGCTCTCGGTTCACCTGAAAGCGACCATGATGAAGGTCTCCGACCCGATCATGTTCGGCCAGATCGTTGCCGAGTTCTACAAAGACGCCCTGACCAAGCACGCTGACGTGCTGGCCGAGATCGGCTTCAACCTGAACAACGGCATCGGCGATCTGTACGCGCGCATCAAAGCCCTGCCGGCTGAGCAGCAAGCGCAGATCGAAGCTGACATGGCCGCCGTTTACGCTGCTCGTCCATCGCTGGCGATGGTCAACTCCGACAAAGGCATCACCAACCTGCACGTGCCGAGCGACGTGATCGTCGACGCCTCGATGCCAGCGATGATCCGTGACTCCGGCAAAATGTGGGGCACCGACGGTCAGCTGCACGACACCAAGGCGGTGATCCCGGATCGTTGCTACGCGACCATCTACCAGGCTGTGATCGAAGATTGCAAAGCCAATGGCGCTTTCGATCCGACCACCATGGGCAGCGTGCCAAACGTTGGCCTGATGGCGAAGAAAGCCGAAGAGTACGGCTCGCACGACAAGACTTTCCAGATCAAGGCTGACGGCGTGGTTCGCGTTACCGACAGCAAGGGCAACCTGCTGATGGAACAGGCTGTTGAAGCCGGCGACATCTTCCGCATGTGCCAGACCAAAGACGCGCCGATCCAGGACTGGGTCAAACTGGCCGTCAACCGTGCTCGCGCAAGCAGCACCCCAGCGATCTTCTGGCTGGACCCGATGCGCGCTCACGATGGCGTAGTGATCGAGAAAGTTCAGGCTTACCTGAAGGATCACGACACCACCGGTCTGGACATCCAGATCATGGCGCCGGTCGACGCCATGAAGTACACCCTGCAGCGCACCCGCGAAGGCAAGGACACCATTTCGGTGACCGGCAACGTACTGCGCGACTACCTGACCGACCTGTTCCCGATCATGGAACTGGGCACCAGCGCCAAGATGCTGTCGATCGTGCCGCTGATGAACGGCGGTGGCCTGTTCGAAACCGGCGCCGGCGGTTCGGCTCCGAAGCACGTGCAGCAACTGGTTGAAGAAAACTTCCTGCGCTGGGATTCGCTGGGCGAGTTCCTCGCACTGGCAGCCTCCCTCGAGCACCTGGGTGTGAACTACAACAACCCGAAAGCACTGGTACTGTCGAAAACCCTGGATCAGGCTACCGGCCAGTTCCTCGACAACAACAAGTCGCCATCGCGCAAAGTCGGCAACATCGACAACCGCGGCAGCCACTTCTACCTGGCGATGTACTGGGCTCAGGCCCTGGCCGCCCAGACTGAAGACGCTGCACTGCAAGCGCAGTTCGCGACCCTGGCAAAAACCCTGACCGAGAACGAAGCAACCATCGTTGCCGAGCTCAACGCCGTTCAGGGCAAGCCAGTCGACATTGGCGGTTACTACCACGCCAATGCCGAGCTGATCAGCAAGGCCATGCGCCCAAGCGCAACCCTCAACGCGGCGATTGCTGCGCTGGTTTAAGGTTGTAATGGGAACATCACAAACCCCGGCCTTGTGCCGGGGTTTGTGTTTCCGGGCTTTATGATCACCACAAAACCCTGTGGGAGCTGGCTTGCCAGCGATAGCGGTGGATCAGCCACCTTCAATGCTGAATGATAGGCCGTCATCGCTGGCAAGCCAGCTCCCACAGGGATCGGGTTCCAATATTCAGAAACGAGGACACCGTATGGAATGGCTCCCCCACATCACCGTCGCCACCATCGTCGAGGACAACGGTCGTTTCCTGATGGTCGAAGAACACAAGGCCGGGCGTAATGTGCTCAACCAGCCCGCCGGCCATCTCGACCCGGACGAAACCCTGATCGACGCCGCCGTGCGCGAAACTCTCGAAGAAACCGGCTGGGACGTCGAGCCCACCGGCATCATTGGCATTTACCTGTACACCGCGCCGAGCAACGGCGTGACCTATCAGCGCGTGTGTTTCAGCGCCAAAGCCGTCAAACACCACTCTGATTATCAACTCGACGACGGCATCGTCGGCGCCAAGTGGCTGACCCGCGACGAATTAATCGCCCAACGCGACAACTGGCGCAGTGAGCTGATCATCCGGTGCATCGACGATTATCTGGCCGGTCATCACTTCAGCCTCGAACTGATCCGCCCTTCTCTTTAGCCTTGAGGCCGCGAGCCTGCTAGAATCGCGTCCTTTTTCAAGACACTCATTGAATCCCTATGCGTGATCCAGCCCCTTCTGACACATCCAAGAAGCGCGTCATTGTCGGCATGTCCGGCGGCGTGGACTCTTCCGTTTCCGCTCTCCTGCTGATCGAGCAGGGCTTTGAAGTGGAAGGCCTGTTCATGAAGAACTGGGAAGAAGACGACGGAACGGAATACTGCACCGCCATGGACGACCTGGCGGATGCCCAGGCTGTCTGCGACAAGATCGGCATCAAGCTGCACACCGCCAACTTCGCCGCCGAGTACTGGGACAACGTGTTCGAGCACTTCTTGGCCGAATACAAGGCCGGTCGTACACCGAACCCGGACATCCTGTGTAACCGCGAGATCAAGTTCAAGGCATTCCTCGACTACGCCATGATGCTCGGCGCCGACCTGATCGCCACCGGCCACTACGTGCGCCGCCGCGACATCGATGGCCGCACCGAACTGCTCAAAGGCCTCGATCCGAACAAGGATCAGAGCTACTTCCTGCACGCCGTTGGCGGCGAACAGATCGCCAAGACTCTGTTCCCGGTCGGCGAACTGGAAAAGCCGGAAGTTCGGGCGATTGCCGAGAAATACGAGCTGGCGACCGCCAAGAAGAAGGATTCCACCGGAATCTGCTTCATCGGCGAGCGGCGTTTCAGCGACTTCCTCAAGCAATACCTGCCGGCGCAACCGGGCGAAATCAAAACCACCGAAGGCGAAGTCATCGGCCGTCACCACGGCTTGATGTACCACACCATCGGTCAGCGTCAGGGCCTCGGTATCGGCGGCTTGAAAGACGCCGGCGATGAGCCGTGGTACGTGCTGCGCAAGGATCTCGACAGCAACGAGTTGATCGTCGGCCAGGGCAACAACCACCCGTGGCTGTTCTCCGGCGCCCTGCTCGCTTCGGAAATCTATTGGGTCAACCCGATCGACCTGAGCCAGCCGCTGCGCCTGACCGCGAAAGTGCGTTATCGCCAGAGCGACCAGGCCTGCACCCTGGAAAAAACCGCCAGTGGCTACCGCGCCGTGTTCGACGAGCCGCAACGCGCGGTGACGCCGGGCCAGTCCGTGGTGTTCTATGACGGTGAAATCTGCCTCGGCGGCGGCGTGATCGAAGTGGCCGAGCCGTGGAGCGGCCAGGCATGAGCCCGACTCAGGAACAACTGACGGCGCTCGGCGGCGTATTTCTCGCCGCCGTACTGGTCGACCGGATCGCCAAGACCGGCCAGACCAGCGAGGCGGGCCTGAGCTGCATGCTCGGCAGCCTGCTGGTGCGCGACCCTAAAGACACGCTGGACGTGTACGGCGGCGACGACATCAATCTGCGCGAAGGCTATCGAGCGCTGATCGGCGCCCTCGAACGCGACCCGAGCACGCTGCAACGCGAGCCGTTGCGTTACGCGCTGTCGATGCTCGGTCTGGAGCGTCAACTGGCCAAGCGCAACGACATGCTCGATATCATCGGCAAGCGCTTGCCGCAGATCCAGTCGCAGGTCGAGCATTTCGGCCCGGCCCACGAAAACGTGGTCGCGGCTTGCGGCGCGCTGTATCAGGACACCCTGAGCACCCTGCGCCAACGCATTCAGGTGCATGGCGACATGCGCAACCTGCAGCAGCCGAGCAATGCCTCGAAGATTCGCGCCCTGCTGCTTGCCGGCATTCGTTCGGCGCGCCTGTGGCGACAGCTTGGCGGGCATCGCTGGCAGTTGGTGATCAGCCGGCGCAAGCTGCTCAAAGAGCTGTATCCGTTGATGCGCAGCGAGTAAATCGCCCTGCAATAAAAGCTTTGTAGTCTATAACGCGTAATACGCCGGTCAGTTGGCAACGGACCGGCGGATTTTTTCATGTATGATACGCGCCCCATTTCGTTGCCCGACTGTCCGAGAACACCCCATGCAGCTTTCTTCGCTCACTGCGGTTTCCCCTGTTGACGGCCGCTACGCCGGCAAAACCCAGGCCCTGCGCCCGATTTTCAGCGAGTACGGTCTGATCCGTGCCCGTGTTCTGGTTGAAGTACGCTGGCTCCAGCGCCTGGCCGCCCACGCTGGTATCCCTGAAGTGCCAGCCTTCTCCGCCGAGGCCAACGCCGTTCTCAATGAACTGGCTGAAAACTTCTCGCTGGAGCACGCCGAGCGCGTCAAAGAGATCGAGCGCACCACCAACCACGACGTCAAAGCGATCGAATACCTGCTCAAAGAGCAGGCGGCCAAGCTGCCGGAGCTGGCCAAGGTCAGCGAGTTCATCCACTTTGCCTGCACCAGCGAAGACATCAACAACCTGTCCCACGCCCTGATGCTGCGCGAAGGCCGTGACGACGTGATGCTGCCGCTGATGCGCCAGACTGCCAACGCCATCCGCGAACTGGCCATCCGTTTCGCTGACGTGCCGATGCTGTCGCGCACCCACGGCCAACCAGCCTCCCCGACCACCCTGGGTAAAGAGCTGGCGAACGTGGTTTACCGTCTCGAGCGTCAGATCGCTCAAGTCGCTGCCGTTCCGCTGCTGGGCAAAATCAACGGCGCCGTCGGCAACTACAACGCACACCTGTCGGCCTATCCGCAGATCGACTGGGAAGCCAACGCCCGCGCCTTCATCGAAGACGAGCTGGGCCTGGGCTTCAACCCGTACACCACGCAGATCGAACCGCACGACTACATCGCCGAGCTGTTCGACGCAATCGCGCGCTTCAACACCATTCTGATCGACTTCGACCGTGACATCTGGGGCTACATCTCCCTGGGTTATTTCAAGCAGCGCACCATCGCTGGCGAAATCGGCTCGTCGACCATGCCGCACAAGGTCAACCCGATCGACTTCGAAAACTCCGAAGGCAACCTGGGCATCGCCAACGCATTGTTCCAGCACCTGGCGAGCAAACTGCCGATCTCCCGCTGGCAGCGCGACCTGACCGACTCCACCGTACTGCGTAATCTCGGTGTCGGCTTCGCCCACAGCGTGATCGCTTACGAAGCCAGCCTCAAAGGCATCAGCAAACTCGAGCTGAACGCTCAGAAGATTGCCGCTGACCTCGACGCCTGCTGGGAAGTATTGGCTGAGCCGATCCAGACCGTGATGCGCCGCTACAACATCGAAAACCCGTACGAGAAGCTGAAAGAACTGACCCGTGGCAAGGGCATCAGCCCTGAAGCGCTGCAGACTTTCATCGATGGCCTGGACATGCCTGCCGAAGCGAAAGCCGAGCTCAAGCAACTGACCCCGGCCAACTACATCGGCAACGCTGTAGCGCAAGCCAAACGCATCTGATCGACCGCTTGATCCGTTTGAGACGCCCGGCCGCGCCGGGCGTTTTTATTCCCGTCTGAAAAGTGCTTTTTTTCAATAGGTTACATATGAATCCCGATATTCCTCTTCAACTTCTGGGCGGCATCACGGCACGCGAATTCCTGCGCGACTACTGGCAGAAAAAGCCGCTGCTGATCCGTCAGGCGATTCCTGACTTCGAAAGCCCGATCGACGCCGACGAACTGGCCGGCCTGGCCCTGGAAGAAGAAGTCGAATCGCGCCTGGTGATCGAGCACGGCGAGCGTCCATGGGAACTGCGTCGCGGCCCGTTCGCTGAAGACGAATTCAGCAAATTGCCGGAAAAAGAGTGGACCCTGCTGGTTCAAGCGGTCGACCAATTCGTCCCGGAAGTCAGCGAGCTGCTGGAAAACTTCCGCTTCCTGCCGAGCTGGCGCGTCGACGATGTGATGATCAGCTTCGCCGCACCGGGTGGCAGCGTCGGTCCGCACTTCGACAACTACGACGTATTCCTGCTGCAAGGCCACGGCAAGCGCAACTGGAAAATCGGTCAGATGTGCGATTCCGAAAGCCCGCTGCTGCAACATGCGGATCTGCGCATCCTCGCCGAATTCCACGAGACCGAAGAGTGGGTACTGGAACCGGGCGACATGCTCTACCTGCCGCCGCGCCTGGCCCATTGCGGTGTTGCGGTCGACAACTGCATGACCTACTCGGTCGGCTTCCGTGCACCGAGCGCCTCTGAAGTGCTGACCCACTTCACCGACTTCCTCAGCCAGTTCCTGACTGACGAAGAGCGCTACACCGATGCCGACGCACAACCTGCAGCCGACCCGCATCAGATTCAACACGATGCACTGGATCGCCTGAAAGCGCTGCTCGCCGAACACATGAGCGACGAGCGCCTGCTGCTGACCTGGTTCGGCCAGTACATGACCGAGCCGCGCTACCCGGAACTGGTGGCCGGCCCGGAAGAAATCGAAGAAGAAGACTTCCTCGCCGCCCTGCAGGATGGCGCCATCCTGATCCGCAACCCGAGCGCGCGCCTGGCCTGGTCGGAAGTCGATGACGACCTGCTGCTGTTCGCCAGCGGCCAGAGCCGTTACCTGCCGGGCAAGCTGCGCGAACTGTTGAAGCTGATCTGCGCCGCTGACGCCCTGCACACTGACAACCTCGGTGAGTGGCTGAACGACGAAGACGCTTGCGGCCTGCTGTGCCAGTTGGTCAAGCAAGGGAGCCTGGGGTTCGCCGATGAATAAGATTCGCGTACGTGTCGCAGACTGGCAGAAGGACATCGCCGAGATCCGGCGCATTCGTGAAACGGTGTTCATCGCCGAACAATCGGTGCCACCCGAGCTGGAATGGGACGCGGACGACGCGACCGCCGTGCATTTCCTGGCGTTTGAAGGCGACTTTCCGATCGGCACTGCGCGCTTGCTGCCCGATGGGCACATCGGCCGGGTTTCAGTGCTGAAAGACTGGCGCGGGATGAAGGTCGGTGATGCGCTGATGCAAGCGGTGATCGCCGAAGCTGAAGAACGTGGTTTGAAGCAGCAGATGCTCAGCGCTCAGGTGCAGGCCACGGCGTTCTATGAGCGCTTGGGTTTCAGCCTGGTCAGTGAGGAATTCCTCGAAGCCGGGATTCCGCATGTCGACATGGTTCGGCATTCGACATAAAACCGCGGCGCGGCGATCGCGAGCAGGCTCACTCCTACAATTGAAATGCGATTCCCTGTAGGAGTGAGCCTGCTCGCGATGGCACCCGCAAGCACACCACAAAACGCCCCGACATCAACCGATGCCGGGGCGTTTTGCTGTCTACGATTCAACTTGCCCCACCCCAGGCCGACAAACTGGCAATATCAAGCCTTTCGAAAGCGGAGATAACGGACATGTCCCTACGCACCCTGCTCACCACCCTGCTGCTCGGTTGTAGTTTTTCGGTGATGGCAGCCACAGAAATCGTGCCCCTCAATTACCGCACCAGCGCCGACATGCTGCCGATGGCACAAGACTTCCTCGGCAAGGACGGTCAGGTCAGCGCCTATGGCAACCAACTGATCATCAAGGCCGAGCCGGACAAGATTCAGGAACTCAAAGCACTCATCACGCAACTGGACACCGCGCCCAAGCGCTTGCTGATCACTGTCGACACCAACGAAAACAATGGCCGTGGCGACGAAGGTTATTCGGTCAACGGCGCTCAGCCGAATCAGACCCGCATCATCAGCCGCAGCACCCGTCGCGAAGGCGGCGTCCAGCAAGTTCAGGCCACCGATGGCATGCCGGCGCTGATTCAGGTTGGCCAGAGCGTGCCGATCACCAATGTTCAGAGCGACTCCTACGGCGGTTACAACAGCCAGACCCAATATCGCAACGTCACTCAAGGGTTCTACGTCACCGCCAGCGTCACCGGCGACATCGTTCACCTGGCGATCAGTACCAACCGTGACCGCATGAGCCAGGAACGTCCCGATGTAGTGAACGTGCAAAGCACCGACACAACGGTCAGCGGACGCCTTGGTGAGTGGATCACCCTCGCTGGCGTCAATCGCCAGACCCAGGCCGACAAACAGGGCCTGACCCGCAGCTACTCGACTCAAGGCCGGGATGACATGACCTTGCGGGTGAAAGTCGACGCCCTGGACTAAAGCACCGAAAACTGACTGATTAGTCGTATTAGACGAAAGATGTAGTGCTTTAAAAAAAGCACTACAAAACGTTTGACGGAGTAAAAAAGCGAAGGCATGATGGCCTCGCTCCCGCTAATCAGAGGCCCTGGCAAGGGCCTTCGAAGCGACGTTCGCACCTACCCCGCGAACCGTTTCGTGTCTGTACCGCCCACAAGGTGTGTTTGACGAGGTTGCCGACTGGAACGAAGTTGTCCCGAGGGACGGAAGCGTATTTAGGTAACCCGGCTTCACACTGTAGACCGTATAAAGGCCCACGACGCCCGAATGCGCCCGCAGTCCGCCACTACCTGCTCACTTCCCCTCGAGCCCATCGTTCATCCCGTCGCCTACCCCGCCGAATCCGACTTGACCACCTAAGCTTCTGGTCAGCGAGCGCAGGAATTTTCCACCGCAGAACAACTTTTCATAAAAGACGCGACGAGGTTTATCTCCATGGCACTGACACGCGAACAGCAAATTGCAGCCCTCGAAAAAGACTGGGCTGAAAACCCGCGCTGGAAAGGCGTGACACGTACTTACTCCGCTGCTGACGTCGTCCGTCTGCGTGGCTCGGTTCAACCTGAGCACACCTTTGCAAAAATGGGCGCCGACAAGCTGTGGAACCTGGTCACCCAGGGTGCCAAGCCGTCCTTCCGTCCTGAGAAAGATTTCGTCAACTGCATGGGCGCCCTGACCGGCGGCCAGGCTGTTCAGCAGGTTAAAGCCGGTATCCAGGCGATCTACCTGTCGGGCTGGCAAGTGGCTGCGGACAACAACTCCGCAGAATCCATGTACCCGGACCAGTCGCTGTACCCGGTGGATTCGGTTCCAACCGTGGTCAAGCGCATCAACAACTCGTTCCGTCGTGCTGACCAGATCCAGTGGAAAGCCGGCAAGAACCCGGGCGACGACGGCTACATCGACTACTTCGCACCGATCGTGGCTGACGCTGAAGCCGGTTTCGGCGGCGTTCTGAACGCTTACGAGCTGATGAAGAGCATGATCGAAGCAGGCGCCGCCGGCGTTCACTTCGAAGACCAACTGGCTTCCGTGAAAAAATGCGGTCACATGGGCGGTAAAGTACTGGTTCCGACTCAGGAAGCCGTACAGAAGCTGACCGCTGCTCGTCTGGCGGCTGACGTTGCCGGTACCCCGACCATCATTCTGGCCCGTACCGACGCCAACGCTGCTGACCTGCTGACTTCCGACTGCGACCCGTACGATCAGCCGTTCGTGACTGGCGAGCGCACTCAGGAAGGTTTCTACAAGGTCCGTGCTGGTCTGGATCAAGCCATCGCCCGTGGTCTGGCTTACGCGCCGTACGCCGACCTGATCTGGTGCGAAACCGCCAAGCCGGATCTGGACGAAGCTCGCCGCTTCGCCGAAGCGATCAAAAAGGAATACCCGGACCAACTGCTGTCGTACAACTGCTCGCCTTCCTTCAACTGGAAGAAAAACCTGGATGACGCGACCATCGCCAAGTTCCAGCGCGAACTGTCCGCCATGGGTTACAAGCATCAGTTCATCACCCTGGCCGGCATTCACAACATGTGGCACAGCATGTTCAACCTGGCGCACGACTACGCCCGCAACGACATGACTGCCTACGTGAAGCTGCAGGAGCAGGAATTCGCTGACGCCGCCAAGGGTTACACCTTCGTGGCTCACCAGCAGGAAGTCGGCACCGGCTACTTCGACGACATGACCACTGTGATTCAAGGTGGCTCGTCGTCGGTCACCGCACTGACCGGTTCGACCGAAGAAGAACAGTTCCACTGATTCTGCTTCGCTGAGCAAACGGCCTTTGCGGATCGTATAGAAAGCTAACCGCAGAGCCGCAAAACTGACGCCCCGACTGGTTCGGGGCGTTTTTTTTGCCCCGATTTAATGAACACCACAAATCCCTGTAGGAGTGAGCCTGCTCGCGATAGCGGTGGGTCAGTCACCGCATGCGCAAGCT
>NZ_JBSVXS010000056.1:0-35793 GCF_054070155.1 Pseudomonas sp. SDT291_1_S447 | reverse complement strand
AGACATATTTGCATCGACGGACACACCGCTATCGCGAGCAGGCTCACTCCTACAATGGATCTCTATCGCATTCAAGATCGGGGAAAAAGCGCTTATAGAGTGTTGTTCACTATTGTTCATTGTCAATCGCCCGACTGTTCAAATGTGTTCAGCAATGAACGCCTGTTCCCCGCGCTTTCAACGATTTTCAAGACAAATCAACCACTTGCCATTTCTGGCACGAAACTCGCTCCCGTGCACAGGTCGCTTGACTCCAATAATAAAAAGGCCGAGCCATGTCACTCACCCTGGAGCACGTCAGCCGTACCGTCGAGGGCCAGACCTGGATCGACGATGCGTGCCTGAAATTCGAACCCGGTTCTTTCAACGTTTTGCTCGGCCGCACGCTGTCCGGCAAAACCAGCCTCATGCGTTTAATGGCCGGTCTGGACAAGCCCGACACGGGCCGGATCCTGATGAACGGCGTCGACGTCACCCAACGCCCGGTGCGGTTGCGCAACGTATCGATGGTCTATCAGCAGTTCATCAATTACCCGACCATGACCGTGTTCGAGAACATCGCCTCGCCACTGCGTCAGGCCGGTGTGTCGAAAGAGATCATCCACAGCAAAGTGCAGGAAACCGCGAAGATGCTGCGCATCGAGAAGTTTCTGCAGCGCTATCCGCTGGAACTCTCTGGTGGCCAACAGCAGCGCACCGCCATGGCCCGCGCACTGGTCAAGGATGCCGAGTTGATCCTCTTCGATGAACCGCTGGTCAACCTCGATTACAAACTGCGCGAAGAGCTGCGCCAGGAAATGCGCGAGCTGTTCAAGGCCCGGCACACCATTGCGATTTACGCCACCACCGAGCCCAACGAAGCGCTGGCACTCGGCGGCACCACGACGATTCTTCACGAAGGCCGGGTGATTCAGAGCGGCCCGTCGACTTCGGTGTATCACCAGCCGCAAACCGTGCTCGCCGCCGAATTGTTCTCCGAACCGCCGATCAACCTGATGCCCGGACGCATCGCCGGCAATGAAGTCAGCTTCGCCAACTTCGTGCACTTCCCGTTGAACGTCGATCTGCGTCCGGTGGGCGAGGGCGAGTTTCGTTTTGGCGTGCGCCCCAGCCACATCTCGCTGGTGCCAAGCAACGATGACGACCTCGAACTGGCAGTCACCGTCGAAGTCGCCGAAATCAGCGGTTCGGAAACCTTCCTCCACGTGCGCAACGAGCATTTCCTGCTGGTGCTGCACTTGCCCGGCGTTCACGAATACGACGTCGATGCGCCGATCCGCATTTACATCCCGACCCACAAACTGTTCGTTTTCGATGCGCAGGGCCGTCTGGTGCAAGCACCAGGCCGGCGTGTCGCGAGGGTTGCCTGATGGCCGAAATCCGTTTGCAGCACCTCGCCCACAGCTACAGCAAAACCCCGAGCGGCGCCGAGGATTACGCGATCCGCGAGATGGATCATGTCTGGGAGCAGGGCGGCGCCTATGCCTTGCTCGGGCCGTCGGGTTGCGGCAAATCAACCCTGCTCAACATCATTTCCGGTCTGCTCAGCCCTTCGCAGGGCCATGTGTTGTTCGACGGCAAAGCGGTCAACGACCTGACGCCGGAGAAGCGCAACATCGCTCAGGTTTTCCAGTTTCCGGTGGTCTACGACACCATGACCGTGTTCGACAACCTGGCTTTCCCCCTGCGCAATCAGGGCATGGCCGAGGCGAAAGTGCACAGCAAGGTGCAGGAAATTGCCGAAGTGCTCGACCTGCAAAACCTGCTGAGCAAAAAGGCGCGCAACCTCACCGCCGACGAAAAACAGAAAGTCTCGATGGGCCGTGGCCTAGTGCGTGACGACGTTTCCGCAATCCTCTTCGACGAGCCGCTGACGGTGATCGACCCGCACCTGAAGTGGAAACTGCGGCGCAAGCTCAAGCAGATCCACGAGCAGTTCAACATCACCATGGTCTACGTCACCCACGATCAACTGGAGGCCTCGACCTTCGCCGACAAGATCGCGGTGATGTACGGCGGCCAGATCGTCCAGTTCGGCACGCCACGGGAATTGTTCGAGCGGCCGAGCCACACCTTTGTCGGCTATTTCATCGGCAGCCCGGGGATGAACCTGATCGACGTGCAGCCGCAACCCGGTGGCGTCGGTTTCGCCTCGACGCACCTGCCGTTGTCCGACGCTATGCAGCGACATATCGAACACGGCCAGTGGAAAAATCTCAAGGTCGGCATCCGCCCCGAGTTTATTCATGTGTGGGACGAGCCGTTTGATGACGCGATGCAGGCAAAGGTCGTACACGTCGAAGACCTCGGCACCTACAAGATCATGACCCTCGACCTCGACGGCGCACCGCTGAAAGTGCGGATGGCCGAAGACAAACCGGTTCCCCAAGGCACGGCGTACATCAGTTTCCCGGCGCAGTGGTTGATGGTCTATGCCGATGAGTTTCTGCTCGAAGCCGACGAAGAGGTGCAGCCATGAACAAGGTGCAGAACAACAAGGCCTGGTGGCTGGTGTTGCCGGTGTTTCTGCTGGTGGCGTTCAGTGCGGTGATCCCGATGATGACCGTGGTCAACTATTCGGTGCAGGACATCTTCGACCAGTCCAGCCGCTACTTCGTCGGCGCCGACTGGTACAAACAAGTGCTGCTCGATCCGCGTTTGCACGATTCGCTGCTGCGTCAGTTCATCTATTCGGCGTGCGTGTTGCTGATTGAAATCCCGCTGGGCATCGCCGTCGCCCTGACCATGCCGACCAAGGGCCGCTGGTCGTCGGTGGTGCTGATCATTCTGGCGATTCCATTGCTGATCCCGTGGAACGTGGTCGGCACGATCTGGCAGATTTTCGGCCGCGCGGACATTGGGCTATTGGGTTCCAGCCTCAACGCCATGGGCATCAGCTACAACTACGCGGCCAACACCATGGACGCCTGGGTGACGGTGCTGGTGATGGACGTCTGGCACTGGACTTCGTTGGTGGCGTTGTTGTGCTTCTCCGGATTGCGCGCGATTCCCGATGTGTACTACCAGGCTGCGCGCATTGATCGGGCCTCGGCCTGGGCGGTGTTCAGGCACATTCAGTTGCCCAAGTTGAAAAGCGTGCTGCTGATCGCGGTGATGCTGCGCTTCATGGACAGTTTCATGATCTACACCGAGCCGTTCGTGCTCACCGGCGGCGGCCCGGGCAACGCCACGACTTTCTTGAGTCAGACGTTGACCCAGATGGCCGTAGGGCAATTCGACCTCGGTCCGGCAGCGGCGTTTTCGCTGGTGTACTTCCTGATCATCCTGTTGGTGTCCTGGCTGTTCTACACCGCCATGACGCACTCCGACGCCAACCGCTGAGGCCCGGCCATGAGCAAAAGAAAGCTTATTCCGTTGCTGGTGTACATCCTGTTCCTGCTGGTGCCGATCTACTGGCTGCTGAACATGTCGTTCAAGAGCAACACCGAAATCCTCGGCGGCCTGACGCTTTTCCCACAGGCGTTCACGCTGGCGAACTACAAGGTGATCTTCACCGACCCGAGCTGGTACACCGGTTATCTGAACTCGCTGTACTACGTCAGCCTGAACACGGTGATCTCGCTGAGCGTGGCGCTGCCGGCGGCGTATGCGTTTTCGCGCTACCGTTTTCTCGGCGACAAGCACCTGTTCTTCTGGCTGCTGACCAACCGCATGGCGCCACCGGCGGTGTTTCTGCTGCCGTTCTTTCAGCTGTATTCGTCGATTGGGCTGTTCGATACGCACATCGCCGTGGCCTTGGCACATTGCCTGTTTAACGTGCCATTGGCGGTGTGGATTCTCGAAGGGTTCATGTCTGGGGTTCCGAAGGAAATCGACGAAACCGCCTACATCGACGGCTACAGTTTCCCCAAGTTCTTCGTGAAGATTTTCATCCCGCTGATCGGTTCCGGCATCGGTGTCACGGCGTTTTTCTGCTTCATGTTTTCCTGGGTCGAACTGCTGCTCGCACGTACGTTGACCTCGGTAAACGCCAAGCCGATTGCAGCGGTGATGACGCGCACGGTTTCAGCCTCGGGTATCGACTGGGGCGTGCTGGCAGCGGCGGGGGTGTTGACCATTCTGCCGGGCATGCTGGTGATCTGGTTTGTTCGCAACCACGTGGCCAAGGGCTTTGCCCTCGGTCGGGTCTGAGGAACTGATGATGGAATGGATGAGCTGGACCACGCCTACCGCAGCATTCTTCATTGTCATCGGCCTGATTCTGGTCGGCATGACCACGTGGGAATTGCGCTCGCCGAGCATCCTGCGGCGAGGTTTTCTGCCGATTGCCACCACCCGTGGCGATCGCTTGTTTATCGGTCTTCTCGGCAGCGCCTACCTGCATTTGCTGGTGATCGGCGCCACCGACTGGAGCATCTGGGTGGCGTCCGCGTTGTCCCTGGTGTGGCTGTTGGCTGTGATGCGTTGGGGCTAGTCGAGTCGTTCGGCAACGCGGCTCCACAACTTAAACAGGAGGTCTCTATGTTCGACAAAAACAATAAGCTGCGACATAGCATTTCATTGGCAGCCATGCTGGCACTCAGCGGTTTGAGCGCATCCGCCTGGGCCGATGCCTACGAGGACGCGGCGAAAAAATGGATCGGCAGTGAATTCAAACCGTCGACCCTGACGGCCGAGCAGCAACTCGAAGAACTGAAGTGGTTCATCAAGGCGGCCGAGCCGTTTCGCGGCATGGACATCAAGGTCGTTTCCGAGACCCTGACTACCCACGAATACGAGTCGAAAGTGCTGGCCAAGGCCTTCAGCGAAATCACCGGGATCAAGCTCACCCACGACCTGCTGCAAGAAGGCGACGTGGTCGAGAAAATGCAGACGGTGATGCAGTCCGACAAAAACATCTATGACGGCTGGGTCAACGACTCGGACCTGATCGGTACGCACTTTCGCTACGGCAAGACCGAATCGATCACCGACCTGATGGCCAACGAAGGCAAGAACTTCACTTCGCCGACCCTCGATATCAAGGACTTCATCGGTATCTCGTTTACCACCGCGCCGGACGGCAAGATCTATCAATTGCCCGACCAGCAGTTCGCCAACCTCTACTGGTTCCGCGCCGACTGGTTCGAGCGCGCCGATCTGAAAGCCAAGTTCAAGGAAAAGTACGGCTACGAATTGGGCGTGCCGGTGAACTGGTCAGCCTATGAAGACATCGCCAAATTCTTCAGCGAAGACGTCAAGGAAATCGACGGCAAACGCGTTTACGGGCACATGGATTACGGCAAGAAAGACCCGTCGCTGGGCTGGCGCTTCACCGATGCCTGGTTCTCCATGGCCGGTGGCGGCGACAAAGGGTTGCCCAACGGTTTGCCGGTGGACGAGTGGGGGATTCGCGTCGAGGACTGCCACCCGGTCGGCTCCAGCGTGACTCGCGGCGGCGACACCAATGGCCCGGCGGCAGTGTTCGCCACCACCAAGTATGTCGACTGGCTGAAGAAGTACGCGCCACCGGAAGCGGCGGGCATGACCTTCTCCGAGTCCGGTCCGGTGCCGTCGCAGGGCAACATTGCTCAGCAGATCTTCTGGTACACCGCGTTCACCGCCGACATGACCAAACCGGGCCTGCCGGTGGTCAACGCCGACGGCACGCCGAAATGGCGGATGGCGCCGTCGCCGCGCGGGCCGTATTGGGAGGAGGGCATGAAGCTCGGTTATCAGGACGTGGGTTCTTGGACCTTCATGAAATCCACGCCTGAAAAGCAGAAACTCGCGGCTTGGCTGTACGCGCAGTTTGTGACCTCGAAAACCGTGTCGCTGAAGAAAACCATCGTCGGCCTGACGCCGATTCGCGAGTCGGACATCAACTCGCAGGCGATGACCGATCTGGCGCCGAAACTCGGTGGTCTGGTCGAGTTCTACCGCAGCCCGGCCCGCGTGCAATGGACCCCGACCGGGACCAACGTGCCGGACTATCCGCGGCTGGCGCAACTGTGGTGGAGCCACATCGCCGAAGCGGCCAGCGGCGAGAAGACCCCGCAACAGGCACTGGATGGTTTGGCCAAGGACCAGGACGCGATCATGACGCGTCTGGAACGCTCCAAGGCCCAAGCTGTTTGTGCACCGAAGATGAACCCGGAACGCGACGCGCAGTACTGGTTTGATCAGCCGGGCGCACCGAAACCGAAACTGGCCAACGAGAAGCCGAAAGGCGAGACCGTGAGCTACAACGAACTGCTGAAATCCTGGGCGGATGCGCGTAAGTAACAGCTGAAATGTGAAAGGCGAACGGCACCGGAAGGTGCCGTTTTTTTTGGTGCCGCTGCGATTGCTATCGCGAGCAGGCTCACTCCTACAGAGGTTCGCGGCGTACACCGCATCTGTGAACGACACAAAAACCTGTAGGAGTGAGCCTGCTCGCGATAGCGGTGTGTCAGACGAAAAAGATATCGACTGACCCGCCGCCAGCATTGATGTGTACCGGTACTGGATGTGTCTTGATCAGACCAGAACAGCCAGATCTGTGTAACGAGCAACCAAAGCATCAGCCGTGAGCAACTTCATCGGCTCGGTCATTGCTGTGGCGATGATAATGCGGTCAAACGGATCGCGATGATGGTGCTCAAGATCCTTCACGGCGATGGCGTGCTCTGCAGTCACTGGCAGTTCAATAAAGCCACTGTCGAGACAATATTGGCGGACTTCTTCCAGATCAACATTCAGCTTGCCGAGCCCGACCTTGATTGCCATTTCCCAGAAAGTGGCGGCGCTGATGTAGATTTCGGCGGCGTTCTCAATCAATTTTCTGGCTTTGCCGGACAATCTGGCGTCATCACTGAGCGTCCAGAGCAAAATGTGCGTGTCGAGCAGAAGCCTCATGCTTGAGTGCCCTCAAATGTATCAAGCATGTCATCGGGCAGTGGTGAGTCGAAATCGTCGGGCAACACCAGTTTGCCTTTCATTGCGCCAATACGCTGAGCGCTGGGTTTTCCTACGGGAACGAGGCGAGCCATCGCCCGCCCATGCTTGGCAATCGTGATGACTTGGCCAGCAGCGGCATCATCGACGAGTTTGGATAAATTGTTTTTGGCTTCAGCCAGCGGAACGATGATCATCAGCTCACCCCTGTATTCTGGACAAATATAGCCAGAATATTTCAACGCTGCCAAACCATAGACTTCTTCAGCCCATTCGCAAACGATATCCCTGTTCATTTTTAGCCTCTCGTCGGTATTCCATCTGCCAAGGCCTCCACCATAGAGCTATCTACGCAAAACTGGCTGTAGGACAAAACGGAGGTTGCGGCGAGAGCTTTCGGCGTTTGTGTGGGGACGGGAGCAAATCGGTAAAAAATCGTACAAAAATATCGACTGACCCACCGCCATCGCAAGCGGGCGAAGGCCTGCAAGTTTCAGTGTTGTTCACAAAACCTGAGTACCCCGAAAATCACTGTGGGAGCTTGCCTGCAAGCGAAGGGGCCATTGGCGGCACCGCAGGAAACCCAAGCCGGAACACGGTCATCGCACCCGGCAAACTCTTCACCTCCGCGACCCCCTGATGCAGGCTCATGATCGAGCGCACAATTGCCAGCCCCAATCCGGTGCTGCCCTGCGAGCGCGAGCGGCTGCTGTCGACGCGGTAGAAGCGGTCGAACAGATGTGGCAGATGTTGCGCCTCAATCCCGGCACCGGGGTTGCTGACCAGCAGGGAGGCCTGGGTCGCTCCTTGTTCGATCAGCAACGTCACGGTTTTCCCGTTCGGGCAGTGGCGTAGCGCATTCGACAGCAGATTGGAAATCGCCCGCTGAATCATCAATCGATCCCCCATCACCTGTGCGCTGCCGAGCACATTCAAATGAATCTGCTTGTCCTGCGCCGACAAGGAAAACATCTCCGCCACCTTCGCCACTTCAACTTCCAGCGCCACCGCTTCAAACGGCGCCAGCGCCGACGGATGACTTACCTGCGCGAGAAACAACATGTCCGAAACAATCCGCGCTACCCGCTCCAGTTCCTCGGTGCAGGACACCAGCACATCCTTGTATTCCTCGGTCGTGCGTTCGCGGGACAAGGTCACCTGCGCCTTGCCCATCAAATTGTTGATCGGCGTACGCAACTCATGCGCCAGGTCATCAGAGAACTGCGACAACTGCTGCACCCCGGCATCCAGCCGATGGAGCATGAAGTTGATGCCTTGCGCCAGTTCACTCAACTCCTGCGGCATGTTCACCACGGACAATCGATGTTCCAGGTCCTGGGTCGAGACCATCGCCGCTACTTTGCGGAACTCGCGCAGCGGCGCCAAACCACGCTGCACCGCGCCCCACGCGGTCAGGCCGATAAACACCAGCAGCAACGGCAAGGCAATCAGCGTCGAGCGCAGGTAGGCGCTGAGGAGGGCCTCATCGTGGGCGTTATCCACTGACAGCAGCACCGGCACGCTGTTGCCGTCCTTGAGGCGAATCAGTTTCGAGGCGGTGAGGAATTTCTTGCCTTCAGCGTCGGTGCTGTCGCTGTAAGCCAGTTGATCGGTGGTGGCGCGCACCGCTTTCAGTTCGACGCGCGGTTCGCTCAATCCCGAGCCGGATTTGAGCAGCGGCGAGCGCTGATTGAGTCGGTCGTAAATGGTCAGCGTCAGGTTGTCATGCCCCATCACCTGATCCAGAAGAATATGCGGCTTGCCGGTGATTTCATTGGCATCGACGTACAACGACAGGCTGTGCTCCACCTGCGCCATCTTCTTTTCCAGACTGTCTCTGGCAAGCGAATTCAGCTCATGGGTCAACGCGAAATAGGCAAGGATCGCGAGGAACACCACCAACAGCGCGCCGAGAATACTCACCGTCAAACCGAGGCGCATCGACAGACTGGAGGGCTTCATTCCCGTGCCTCCAGCACATAACCGACACCGCGCAGGGTGTGGATCAGTTTGCTGTCGAACGGGTCGTCGATCTTCGCCCGCAAACGGCGGATCGACACTTCGACAACGTTGGTATCGCAGTCGAAATTCATGTCCCACACCAGCGAGATAATTTGTGTGCGCGTCAGCACTTCACCGGACTGGCGCATCAGCAGATGCAGCAGGGCGAATTCCTTGGTGGTCAGGTCAATACGCTGTTGTCCGCGAAACGCGCGATGGCGGCCCGGATCGAGTTCCAGATCGGCGACTTTCAGCACCTGCGGCACCGGGATGTTTTCGCTACGACGCATCAACGTGCGCACCCGCGCCAGCAGCTCAGGAAACTCGAAGGGCTTGACCAGATAATCGTCGGCGCCCAGATCGAGGCCGCGAATCTTGTCGGCCAGACGCCCGCGCGCGGTGAGCATCATCACTCGCGTGGAATGAGTGCGACGCAACTGTTCCAGCACACCCCAGCCATCCAGTTCCGGCAGGTTCACGTCGAGAATAATCAGGTCATAGGCCTGTTGTTGCGCCAAGTGCAGGCCATCGGCGCCGGTGGCGGCGTGGTCAACGACATAACCACTTTCGGTCAAACCCTGATGCAAGTATTCGGCAGCTTTAAGCTCGTCCTCGACGACAAGGATTCGCATGATCTTTCACCACTTTTATTTAATGGGTATTTAATTAAGAAGGCCCTCACCCTAGCCCTCTCCCGGTGGGAGAGGGGACTGAATGCGGGATATTTCAGAACTACGCCGACGTGAAAAAAACATTACTGAATCCATAATCGACTAGATGTAACAGGTCGATATATAACGCCAGACACCTCGGTCGGCTCCCTCTCCCCCCGGGAGAGGGCTGGGGTGAGGGGAAGTCCGGACGATAAAGGTTGTAGTGGCTACAGGGTCAACCATCAAGCGCTTTAAAACGGTGCTCTGCGACAGCCGGTCGCAGCACAAACCACAAAATCCCCATGACTTTTATTCCGGCAAGTGCAATTCAGCAGATAACTAGCGCGTTTTTGTTTCGATGTATTTCGATAGCCGCCAGCACTTCGCATCCTAGAGCAAAACAACTTCGGCAAACCGTGGATAACGGATTTGTAATGTTCCAGTCACCTTGTCGATAAGTTCAAAACCCTACCGTGGCGGCATCCGAGATTCTTGAATAAAGGAAGTCTTCCATTGCCCGGTTTAATAGAACTGACGGCGCAATCACGCCTGAAAAAAACAGTCAGCGGCCTGGTGTTGCTGGCCAGCGCCGGCCTTGCAAACGCAGCGACCCTGACCCTGGATCAAGCCCTGCAAAGCGCCTTCGCCGGCAACCCGGAACTGGCCGCTGCGCAATGGGAAATCGGCATCGCCGAAGGTGACCGCCAACAGGCCGGCCTGATCCCCAACCCCGAAGTGTCGTGGGAAGCCGAAGACACCCGCCGTGACTCACGCACCACCACGGTGATGCTCAGTCAGCCGATCGAACTGGGCGGCAAACGCGGCGCCCGCATCGACGTCGCCAGTCGTGCGCAGGACGCTGCCGGCATCGAACTGGAGCGCAAGCGCAATGCCTTGCGTGCCGATGTGATTCAGGCGTTCAACAGCGCGCAAACCGCGCAGCAACGTTTGCAGTTGTCTCGCCAGTCGCTGCAACTGGCCGAGCACGGTTTGCGCGTGGCGCAAGGACGGATCGAGGCGGGTAAATCGTCGCCGGTCGAAGGTACTCGAGCACAAGTGCAGCTCTCGGAAGTGCGCCTTGAATTGAGCCGGGCAGAGCGCGATCAGGCCACTGCGTACCAACAATTGGCGCAAGTCATGGGCACACCGTTGCCGACATCGACCAAGGTGCAGGCACCCACGCAAAGTATGCCGGCCGTTCCTCCACCGACAAGATTGCTCGAGCGCTTGAACGAGACCGCCGAACTGCGTCTGGCCAAGTTGCAGATCGATCAGCGTGAAGCATCGTTGGGCCTGGAAAAGTCCCAGCGCATTCCCGACCTCACCGTGAGCATCGGCAGCCAATACAGCGAAACCGAGCGCGAGCGGGTCAACGTGGTCGGGCTGTCGATGCCGATTCCGTTGTTCAACCGCAATCAGGGCAACGTGCTCGCCGCAGCTCGCCGAACCGATCAGGCGCGGGATCTGCGCAACGCCACCGAGCTGCGATTGCGCACGGAAATCCAGACCAGTCTCGAGCAATGGCAGACCGCCAACGGCGAAGTCACAGCATTCAACCAGACCATCCTGCCCGCCGCGCAAAGTGCGGTCGACAGCGCCACGCGCGGGTTCGAAATGGGCAAGTTCGGTTTCCTCGATGTGCTCGACGCACAACGCACATTGATCGCCGCGCGCAGCCAGTACATCCAGGCCGTCAGCGAAGCCACCGACGCCCGCGTACGCATCGAACGGATCTTTGGCGACCTCAGCGTCAGCCGTTGAATTTCATTTTTCAGACAACTGCGCGATGGCACGGCGCAGAGGAGTTTCCATGGATAAAAAATTGATGATTGTCGCGGTGGCGACGTTGGCGCTGGGCATTGGTATCGGCTCGCAGTGGGCAGGTAACGCAAGCATCGACGCACATGCCGACGAGGCTTCCGAGCATGCCGATCACGCCGAAGAAGGTGCAGCGGCTGAACATGCCGAAGAAGGGCATATCGAATTGAGCGCCGAGCAGATCACGGCTGCCGGTATTCAACTCGCCGAAGCAAAGGCGCAGAACATCAGCCGCGGCCTGCCATTCCCCGGCGAAGTGCGCTTCGATGAAGACCGCACCGCCCACGTCGTGCCGCGCGTGCCGGGCGTGGTCGAGTCGGTGGCGGTAAACCTCGGGCAAACGGTGAAGAAGGGTCAGTTGCTGGCGGTGATCGCCAGTCAGCAGATCTCTGATCAACGCAGCGAACAAGCCGCCGCGCAACGTCGTTTGGCCTTGGCGCGTACCACCTACGAGCGCGAGAAAAAACTCTGGCAGGACAAGATCTCCGCCGAGCAGGATTTCCTCCAGGCGCGCCAGGCACTGCAAGAAGCCGAAATCGCCGTCAGCAATGCGCGGCAAAAGATCAGCGTGCTCAGCGGCAGCGTGGTCGCCACTGGCGGCAACCGCTATGAATTGCGCGCACCGTTCGACGGTGTGGTAGTGGAGAAACACCTGACGCCGGGCGAGGTGGTCGATGAAAGCACAGCGGCGTTCACCCTCTCGGATCTGTCGCGAGTGTGGGTGACGTTCGGCGTTTCACCGAAGGATCTGAACAAGGTGCAGGTGGGTAAAGCGGTCACCGTCAGCGCCCCGGAACTCAACGCGGAAGTGGTCGGCAGCGTGGCTTACGTCGGCAGTTTGCTCGGCGAGCAAACCCGCACCGCAACTGTTCGCGTCACCTTGGAAAACCCGCAAGGCTCGTGGCGCCCCGGGTTGTTCGTCACTGCGCTGGTGGCGACCGACAGCCGTGAAGCGAAAGTCGCCGTGCCGGAAACCGCGATCCAGACCGTAGAGGACAAACCCACCGTGTTCGTCCGCACCGATGATGGTTTCGAAGCGCGCGCGGTTGAGCTGGGCAGCCGCGCAGCCGGCCATGTGGAAATCACTCAAGGGCTGGAGCCGGGCGTGCAAGTCGCCAGCGCCGGCAGCTTCGTCCTCAAATCGGAACTGGGCAAAGCCTCAGCCGAGCACAGTCATTAATTCTGGAAGGTCCTCATGTTCGAACGCCTGATCCAGTTTGCCATCGAGCAGCGCATCATCGTCCTGCTCGCCGTTCTGCTCATGGCCGGCCTCGGCATCGCCAGTTATCAAAAACTGCCGATCGACGCCGTGCCCGACATCACCAACGTCCAGGTGCAAATCAACACCGGCGCCGCCGGGTTCTCGCCGCTGGAAACCGAGCAGCGCATCACCTTCCCGATTGAAACCGCCATGGCCGGTCTGCCGGCACTCGAACAAACCCGTTCGCTGTCGCGCTCGGGGCTGTCGCAAGTCACGGTGATCTTCAAGGACGGCACCGACCTGTTCTTCGCCCGCCAATTGGTCAACGAGCGTCTGCAGATCGCCAAGGAGCAATTGCCTGAAGGCGCAGAAGCGGTCATGGGGCCGATTTCCACCGGGCTCGGCGAGATTTTTCTGTGGACGGTTGAGGCGAAGGAGGGCGCGCTCAAGGACGACGGCACAGCCTACACGCCTACCGATCTGCGGGTGATTCAGGACTGGATCATCAAGCCGCAGTTGCGCAACGTCCCGGGCGTGGCCGAGATCAACACCATCGGCGGCTTCGCCAAGGAATACCAGATTGCGCCGGACCCGAAACGCTTGGCCGCGTACAAGCTGACCCTCACCGATCTGGTCACCGCGCTGGAGCGCAACAACGCCAACGTCGGCGCCGGTTACATCGAACGCAGCGGCGAGCAATTGCTGATCCGCGCGCCGGGGCAAGTGGCGAGCACCGAGGACATCGCCAACATTGTCATGGCCAATGTCGACGGCACACCGATCCGCGTGAAGAACGTCGCCACTGTGGAAATCGGCCGCGAATTGCGCAGCGGCGCGGCCACGGAAAACGGTCGTGAAGTGGTGCTCGGCACGGTGTTCATGTTGATCGGCGAGAACAGCCGCACGGTCTCGCAAGCGGTCGCCAGCAAACTCGAACAGATCAACAAATCCTTGCCGCAAGGCGTGATCGCCGTGCCGGTGTACGACCGCACGCACCTGGTCGACAAAGCCATCGCCACGGTGAAAAAGAACCTCATCGAAGGCGCGATTCTGGTGATCGCGATTCTGTTTCTGTTCCTCGGCAACATCCGCGCGGCGCTGATCACCGCGATGGTGATTCCGCTGTCGATGCTGTTCACTTTCACCGGGATGTTCAGCAACAAGGTCAGCGCCAACCTGATGAGCCTCGGCGCCCTCGACTTCGGCATCATCGTCGACGGCGCGGTGGTGATCGTCGAAAACACCCTGCGTCGGTTGGCCCATGCGCAGCAGCATCACGGCCGTTTGCTGACTCGCGCCGAGCGTTTCAAGGAAGTCTTTGCCGCAGCGAAAGAGGCGCGGCGACCGCTGATTTTCGGCCAGTTGATCATCATGGTCGTGTACCTGCCGATCTTCGCCCTGAGCGGCGTTGAAGGGAAAATGTTCCACCCGATGGCGTTCACTGTGGTGATTGCGTTGCTCGGTGCCATGTTGCTTTCGGTGACTTTTGTTCCAGCGGCGATTGCGCTGTTCGTGACTGGCAAGGTCAAGGAAGAAGAGGGCGCGGTGATGCGCGGCGCACGTCGCGTTTATGCACCGGCGCTGGCGTGGGTGATGAGTCATCGTGCTGTCGCGGTGGGCGCTGCTTTGGGCGTGATCGTGCTTAGCGGTGTGCTCACCAGCCGCATGGGCAGCGAGTTTGTGCCGAGCCTCAGCGAAGGGGATTTTGCTTTGCAAGCGTTGCGCGTGCCGGGCACCAGCCTGACGCAATCGGTGGACATGCAGCAGCGGCTGGAAACGCTGATTCTGGCGAAGGTGCCGGAAGTCGAGCGTGTTTTTGCCCGAACTGGCACCGCCGAAATCGCCTCCGACCCGATGCCGCCGAACATCTCTGACAGCTACGTGATGCTCAAACCGAAAGAGCAGTGGCCGGACCCGGGCAAGTCCCGCGAAACCTTGATGGCCGAACTGCAAGCCGCCGCCGCAACGCTGCCGGGCAGCAACTATGAGCTGTCGCAGCCGATTCAATTGCGCTTCAACGAACTGATTTCCGGCGTGCGCAGTGACGTCGCAGTGAAGGTGTTCGGCGATGACATGGACGTGCTCAATGCCACGGCGGCGAAGATTGCCGCCGCGATGCAGAAGGTCAACGGCGCCTCCGAGGTCAAGGTTGAGCAGACTACCGGGCTGCCGGTGCTGACCATCAACATTGATCGCGATAAGGCCGCGCGCTACGGGCTCAACGTCGGGGATGTGCAGGACACCATTGCGGTCGCGGTGGGCGGGCGGCAGGCCGGGACGTTGTATGAGGGTGATCGGCGTTTCGACATGGTCGTGCGCTTGTCAGATGCCATGCGCAAGGATATCGACGGCTTGTCGGCGTTGCTGATTCCGGTGCCGGCGCCTTTGAATGGAGCGGCGAATCAAATCGGCTTTATCGCGCTGCAAGACGTCGCCAGCCTCGACCTGGTGCTCGGGCCGAATCAGGTCAGCCGCGAGAACGGCAAGCGTCTGGTGATCGTCAGCGCCAACGTGCGCGGGCGTGATATCGGTTCATTTGTCAGCGAGGCCGGGGAGGTGATCGAGCGTGATGTGCAAGTGCCGGCCGGTTACTGGACCAGTTGGGGCGGCCAGTTCGAACAACTGCAATCGGCGGCCAAGCGCTTGCAGATTGTGGTGCCGGTGGCGCTGCTGCTGGTGTTCGGGTTGTTGTTCATGATGTTCAACAATCTCAAGGACGGCTTGCTGGTGTTTACCGGGATTCCGTTTGCCTTGACCGGTGGGGTCATGGCGCTGTGGCTGCGCGATATTCCGTTGTCGATTTCGGCCGGTGTCGGGTTTATCGCGTTGTCCGGGGTGGCGGTGTTGAACGGCTTGGTGATGATTGCGTTTATTCGTAATTTGCGTGAGGAGGGGCGGTCGCTGTCGGACGCGATTCATGAGGGTGCGTTGACGCGTCTGCGACCGGTGTTGATGACGGCGCTGGTAGCGTCGCTGGGGTTTATTCCGATGGCGCTTGCGACCGGTACCGGCGCTGAAGTGCAACGGCCACTGGCAACCGTGGTGATCGGCGGGATTCTGTCTTCCACGATCCTGACGCTGCTGATCTTGCCGGCCCTCTACCAGCTCGCCCATCGCCGGGAGGAGAACCCCGATCCGTCTCAATAGGTAATCCCCTTGTGGGAGCGAGCTTGCTCGCGAAGGCGGTGTGTCATTCAACAAATAAGTCGACTGATACGGCCTCTTCGCGAGCAAGCTCGCTCCCACAGGGGGCCGTGCACTGATCCGGCACATAACGGATATGTAATTTCCCCGCCACCGTCACGAAAGGTGCGCCTTGTTACCTTGATCCCGTCAGTTACTTAAACGAGGAATCAACGATGAAACTTGCCCAACTCAGTACTTTCGCAGCCGCTCTGGCGATCTCTTCCGTGGCCCTGGCCGAAGGCGGCGGTGACCGCACTTTCGAGCGGATGATGACCAGCCACGACCGCTCCATGGAGCTCTTCGTCGCCAAGGAAAAGGCCGCCGGCAACCCGGTTGTCGTCAACGACAAGAAGGACGACAAAACCCGCGACCTGTAAGCCTGCTGCACCTGAACAAGCCCGATATCGCGCATCGATGCCGGGCTTTTTTTACGCCCGGACGGGAAGGAAAAGGATATGAAAGTACTCAAGTTGATCGCATTCGCCGCTGTCATGGCGATGTCGGTGAATGTGCTTGCTGAAGGTGGCGGTGACCGCACTTTCGAACGCGCGCTCAGCGCCAACAGCAAAGCCATGGAACAGTACGCCGCCAACCAGGGCAAAGCGCCGCCGGTGGTGAAGGATTATGAATATGGAATGAAGCTGGACGTGGTCAAGGTGGTGAGCGTGGTGAAGCCGCAGCCTGCGTGCAAAGTGGTGCCCACCGCGATGACCTATGAGGACTCCAAAGGCCAGCTCAATACCATCAAGTACAACGTGATGGGCGTGTGTCGGAACGGCGGGAGCTGAATCCTTCACGGCGAAACGCGGGCCCATGTAGGAGCTGCCGAAGGCTGCGATCTGTTGATCTTGATCTTTAAAATCAAAAGATCGCAGCCTTCGGCAGCTCCTACACGTTCTGTATTTCAATTCGTGATGTTTAAGTGTTGTGTGAGAAGTGCGGAACCTTCCCACAATGTTTTCAGGTTGTCCGTCGGACGTCAGCTCTCTAGCCTGTGTGGGTCGCTGCCAATTCAGCGATCGGGATTGGAACCCCGTGGCTTTACAGAAAGCGAAAGCACTTTTCATGACGTATGCTTGCACACCTTTGATGGTATGCAGTTCGTTATGGCAGCTGTGCGCGGGAGACTTCGAGTCTGTCGGGTTTTCTGTTCCCCGGGTTCCAACCTGCGTACAGCTGCCACCCTTTCGATTGGAACCGAATGGGCCAGCTCCACTATCAGAACAGAAGATGAACCTTATGAAAAAGCCAACCCCAAATCCCCCCGAAACAGACACCATCCCTGACGCCAACTCAACATCCCCCTACGTCTCCATTGAGACTAGAAAACTCCACGAAGCCGCCGACCGCGCTCTCGACTTCTACCTCAAACCGTCGACCGCCATCATGTCCGCACCGTACATCCCCAACCAGATGTTTCTGGTCAATCCCAAAGCCGACACCGAATCATTACTGGCCAACGCCAGCGAATCCCTGGCCTCGGCCACGGTGATGCTCGGCGACTTCGCCGCGCTGCTGGGCGGCACCCATCGCAAAACCCTGCTCGGTATCGCCCAGGTCGTGATGCTTGGCGAACTGGCGGTGAACAAAGCACTGGATAACGTAGATCCAAACGCGTAGCTATCAATGGCCGGGTTTTATCCGTTGTTTTTGCGTTGACCTCAAAATCCTGCCCTCTCACCCCAGCCCTCTCCCCCGAGGGGGCGAGGGGGAAAGGGAGCAGATCTTCAAGCCATTCAAAACCAGAGTACGCCCCGGTTTTTCAGGTCGGTGTATCTTCAACAACCAACTCGGTCAGTCCCCTTTCACCCAGGGGGAAAGGGAGCAGGCTTTCGAGCCATTCAAAACCAGAGTACGCCCCGGTTTTTCAGGTCGATGTATCTTCAACAGCCAACTCGGTCAGTCCCCTCTACCTCTGGGAGAGGGCTAGGGTGAGGGCCGGGCCTAAACCTGGAAAACATAACCACGGCAAAACGCAAAGCAAAAAAAGGCGCCCCGAAGGACGCCAAAAGATTCACCTCTTACCAAAGGAGCAAGGAGCTTCTAAAGGTGAATTTGCATCAACCGCCCAATCAGAGAATCGCCAACGGATACTCGACAATCACCCGCACTTCATCCAGATCCGACTCGAACGCCGTGGCGCGGGTTGTGGCCTGGCGCAAGCGTAGTGACAAGTCTTTCATCGAACCGCTTTGCACCACGTATTTGACTTCGATATCGCGCTCCCAACGCTTCTGATCGGTCAGCGGATTGCCCTCAGCATCGCGGCGCATATACACGGCGTTAGCGTTGGAATAATCGGCGTCGGTGCCGCGTGCGTAGCGAGTCATGAACGACAAACCGGGTACGCCGTAAGTGCTCATGTCGAGGTCATAACGCACCATCCACGAACGCTCTTTCGGCGAGTTGAAGTCGCTGTACTGGATCGAGTTGTCGAGGAAGATCGAATCGGACTGGCGCAGGTAATCGAAGTCGTCATTGCCGTTGTTGCGCTGGTGGGAGAGGGCGACGGAGTGCGCGCCAAGTTTCACGCCGACGCGGCCGCTCCAGATGTTGTTGTCGAACTCGCCGAGCAGTTGTTTGCCTTCATCGACGGCTTTGTAATAGTTCAGACCACCGAACAGCGACAGGTCATCGGACAGCGGATAGGTCCAAGCGGTGCCTGCGTAGTACTGATTCCACGCATCCTTCAGACGGCTGGAGTACAGGCTGAAACTGAGGTTTTTGTTCAGCACATAATCGCCGCCGCCATAAGCGATCCACGGCGAGTTGACCGGGCCGGCGTAGAACGTGGCGAAGTTCTCGCGCATGTCACTCGACACCGGTTGGCTCATCGCATGTAACCGTCCGCCCTGCACCGACAGGCCTTCGATACTGGTGTTGGTCGCCGTCACCCCGCGAAAGCTTTCCGGTAACAAGCGCGAATCACCGGCCGCCACCATCGGGTTGGCCGGGAACACATCACCGACCTTGACCACCGTATCGAACGCCCGAATTTTCGCGGCGCCACCGACCTTGGTGTATTCGTCTCGCGCCTCGCCATCACTGTTGACCGGCAACACATCAAACGAACTGCGCCCGCCGTTGCGGCCGTCACCGCTGTCGAGTTTTAGCCCGATCATCGCAAACGCATCAACACCGACCCCGACGGTGCCCTGGGTGAAACCGGATTCGAACTTGCTGATCACCGCATGCGCCCAGGCTTCGGAATAACCGTTGCCGGTGGGGCTGGACTGGCCGTTGCGATGATCACGATTGAAGTAGAAGTTGCGGTTGAGCACCGTCAGGCTGCTGCCTTCGACAAAGCCTTCAGGCTTGTCTTCAGCAAACACCGTGGACGGCCCGGCGCCGACCACCACCGCTAAAGCGGCCATCGATATTTTTGTAGGGTTAACCATCAAACACTCCTTGGGTTCGGCAGAACGGGAACGTGCTTCGGCGTGGGTTTTATTGTTCGGCGGGGCAGGGCCCGCCGGCATGGTCGCCGGGTGACATCGTTGCAAGCTGCGGATAACGCCAAGGTGATGAGGAAATTACAATTTCGTCATGTGGCTGGAATTAAAACCCTGTGTCAGGTCAGGGCTGCGAGTTGTTCGATTGTCTGTGGAAAACGCTCGACCAGACGGATCAGGGTTGTGGCCTGAGCATTGGGCGTTGCTCGTCCTTGCTCCCAGTTTTCGAGCGTTCGCGTGTTGGTGCGTAGATACATCGCGAATACTGACCGGGAAAGATTAAGTTGCTGACGGATGGCTATCACTTCTTCAGCAGTGATCGGCATCAGTTTTGGCAGTTGAACTTTGTGGGTACGCAAGGTGATTTTGCCTTGGCGTTCATCGGCCAGTGCTTCCAGTCCATCCATCAGTTCGGAAAAAATGTCACGTTTCATAGTGGGTTCTCGCGTTGAGTTCTATATCCAGCGTTTTTCTGAAAAGTTTTTTCTGGGCAGGCGTCAAATCGTCCTGCTCGTTTTTGTTGTAGACGGTAAAGAGCCAGAACTGATCGAAGCCTAACCACCAGTAATAAATCACTCGTAATCCGCTGCGCTTACCTTTCCCTCTTCGTTGGTCGCCAAAGCGAATTTTACGAAGCCCGCCTGTGTCCTCGATGAGATCGCCCGCTTCCGGATTTTTCAGCAGCTCCAGTTGAAAGCTGCGAAACAGATCGTCATCCAGATAGTCGTCTCGGTGCTTCTGAAATACAGGCAATTCGATAAATAGAGCATCCATTTTCTGTACGCTACCTACGTATAGTGTTGTCTCGATAATCGAATCGGTCAAGGCCTCCTGGCCTTGCTTTTCGTCCCTTTTTCAACGGTAGACGCCGCTCGTAAAAACACCTGTAGGACGAATCGCCGCGTGTGGTGAGAACGTTCGATTGATCTATGAAGAGGCTTCGCAGCTGCCGTGTCGGAACAATCTCGCAAGCAGTGCCCAACGCCGAATGGTGATAGCGGCGGGGTGTCAGGCGAAGAAGAGGTTGAATGTGCCGACGCCTTCGCGAGCAGGCTCGCTCCCACAGTGATCCAGGGTGGTTACAGACTTTGTGAGCACCATCGAAACCTGTGGGAGCCGGGCTTATCCGCAAAAACAAAAACGGCACCCGAAGGTGCCGTTTCTATTTGTAGCTAAAAGCGACGGAGCAATCAGCCCGCCAGACCCGCCTGCTGAACCAGAGTCAGCAATGGCTGCGGGTACACACCCAGGAAGAACGCGACCAGGGCGATGGCCAGCAGCATTACGCCGCCTGCCTTCTGCTCCCAGTGCAGCTGGGCGTCGTGGCGACGCAGGTTTGGTTCGATCAGGTACAGGGTGACCATCACGCGCAGGTAGTAGAACACGCCGATGGCGCTGCCCAGTACCAAGGACCCGACCAGCCACCATTGGTGCGATTCAACACCGGTAGCGATGATGTAGAACTTGCCGATGAAGCCAGCGGTCAGCGGGATACCCGCCAGCGACAGCATCATCACGGTCAGCACGGCGGTCAGGTACGGACGACGCCAGAACAGGCCGCGGTATTCGTACAGCGCATCAGCGTCACGGCCGTTGTACGGCGAGGACATCAGGGTGATCACGCCGAACGCGCCGAGGCTGGTGATCACGTAGGTGACCAGGTACACGCCGATGGCTTCCACCGCCAGACCTTTGCTCGCCACCAGAGCGATCAGCAGGTAGCCGAAGTGTGCGATGGACGAGTAACCGAGCAGACGCTTGAGGTTGCTCTGGGTCAGGGCCAGCAGGTTACCAAACAGGATCGAGGCGATGGCGATGACGGTCAGCACGTCGCTCAGTACGCCACTGCTGGCAGCAGGGGAGATCTGGAACAGACGCACCATCACCGCAAACACTGCAACCTTCGACGCGGTTGCGAGGAACGCAGCCACCGGTGCCGGAGCACCTTCGTAAACGTCCGGCGTCCACAGGTGGAACGGTACCAGCGACAGTTTGAACGCCAGACCGATCAGCATCATGCCCAGGCCCAGTTGCGCCAGCGAGCTAGGCAGGCCAGTCGCAGCCAGGGCCTGACCAATACCGACGAAGCTCAGCGAACCCGAATCGGCGTACAGCAGCGCCATACCGAACAACAGGAACGCGGAACCGGCGGCCGACAGCACCATGTACTTGATGCCGGCTTCCAGCGAACGCTTGTTGAAGAATGCGTAAGCCACCAGACCGTAGACCGGTACCGAGAGCAGTTCCAGACCGATGAACAAACCGGCCAGGTGCTGCGCGCTGACCAGAACCAGACCACCGGCGGCGGCCATCAGGATCAGCAAGTACAGTTCTTCACGGTTGCCCGGGTAGCCCGAACCGCCATCGCCCAGATAGGCGTGGGCGAGGGTGACGCAGGCGAGGGTGGCGACCAGGATCAGCGCCATGTACAGGCAAGCGAAGGTGTCGATCTGCAGCAGTGGAGTCACGGCCAGAGGCGCGACTTTCAGGGCTGGGAGGATCGACAGCAAGGCCAGGTTCAGACCGGCGACCGAGATCAGGAAGGTCTGCGAGTGGTTGCGGCGCCAGGCGATTGCCAGCATCACCACGATAATGGTGAGGCTGGTGATCAACAGTGGCGCAAGCGCAATAAAGTGTTGAATCGTGAATTCCATAGCGCTCTTACCGGGCCGAAGCGAGTTGAGTGAAGGCGGTGCCGAGCCACTGCTGCACGCCATGCATCGTGGCGGCAGACGTGTCGAGGAACGGTTGCGGGTAGACGCCGATGTAGATCAGCAACACCGCAAGGCCTAGCACCATGATCAGTTCGCGAGCGTCCATACCGTGCAGGATCGAATCCGATTTCGCCGGACCGAAGTAAGCACGGTGGATCATGATCAGCGAGTAGACCGAACCGAACACCAGACCGGAAGTGGCAATCGCAGTGATCCACGGCCAGCTTGCGAAGGAGCCGATCAGGATCAGGAACTCACCGACAAAGTTACCGGTACCCGGCAGACCCAACGAAGCGGCTGCAAAGAACAGGCTGATCGCCGGCAGGTAAGCGATACGCGACCACACACCGCCCATCTCACGCATGTCACGAGTGTGCAGACGCTCGTACAACTGACCGCTGAGGATAAACAGTGCCGCCGCCGACACACCGTGCGCGAGCATCTGGATCACTGCACCTTGCAGGGCCAGTTGGCTGCCGGAGTAGATGCCAATCAACACGAAACCCATGTGGGAAACGGACGAGAAGGCGATCAGACGCTTGATGTCGGTTTGCGCGAACGCCAGGAACGCACCGTAGAAGATCCCGATCAGACCGAGGGTCATGGCGATCGGCGCGAACTCGGCCGAGGCATTCGGGAACAGCGGCAGGGCGAAACGCAGCAGACCGTAAGCAGCGGTTTTCAGCAAGATACCGGCGAGGTCGACGGAACCGGCAGTCGGCGCCTGGGCGTGGGCATCAGGCAACCACGAGTGGAACGGTACGACCGGCAGCTTGACCGCGAAGGCGATGAAGAAGCCGAGCATCAGGATGTACTCGGTGGTCATCGACATCTTGGTTTTCAACAGGTCGGCGTAGTTGAAAGTAATCACGCCAGTGTTGTTGAAGTTGACCAGCACCAGACCGAGGATTGCCACCAGCATGATCAGGCCGGAAGCCTGAGTGAAGATGAAGAACTTGGTCGCTGCGTAGATCCGGGTTTTCTTGCCGTCCGAAGAACTGTGACCCCAGAGCGCGATGAGGAAGTACATCGGCACCAGCATCATTTCCCAGAAGAAGAAGAACATGAACAGGTCGAGGGCGAGGAACACGCCGACAACGCCGCCCAGGATCCACATCAGGTTCAGGTGGAAGAAGCCAACGTGACGTTGAATCTCTTTCCACGAGCAGAGTACCGAGAGGATACCCAGCAGGCCGGTCAGCAGGATCATCAACAGCGACAGGCCGTCGAGGGCCAGGTGCACGTTGATGCCGAAGCGCTGGATCCAGACATGCTTGAACTCAAGCGCCCAGGTCGGATCGGCGCCAGGCGCCGGTGCAAATGAATAGTCACCGTGGGCCCACAGCCAGAGGCCGAGGGCGAGTTCCAGGGTCATGGTCAACAGCGCAATCCAGCGCGGGAGGGTAGCGCCGAAGCGCTCACCCATCCAGCACAGCAGGCCGCCGATGAAGGGGATCAGGATTAGCCAAGGCAGAATCATGACGGGCTCGTTTCCTTTCGCAAATTCGCAAGGTTCATATCAGACCGCTACCAGCACGATGGCGCCGATAACCAGCACGGCACCAGCAGCCATCGAAGCAGCGTACCAACGCAGTTGACCGGTCTCGGTGCGGCTCAGGGCAGTGTGACCACCCTTGGCCATACGCGGGATCAGACCGATGGTCTGGTCGAGCGGGTCTTTGCGCAGTACGTGGCTGATCGCCAGGTAAGGCTTGACGAACAGTTTGTCGTAGATCCAGTCGAAGCCCCAGGCAGCGAACCACCAGGCCGAAAGGAAACGGCCGATGCCGCTGTTGGCGATTGCCGTGACGAAGCGACGCTTGCCGAGGAACAGCAGCGCTGCCAGCAGGATACCGGCGAGGGCGATGGCGCCCGAAGCGATTTCCAGACTGTGCTTGGCTTCGCCACCGGCATGTCCAACGCTTTCTGGCAGCACACCGTGCAGCGGAGGCACGATCATGGCGCCAACGAACGTCGACAGCACGATCAGCACCGACAGTGGCAGCCAGTGCGAGATGCCGTGACCGGCGTGGGCTTCAGTCTTGGCTTCACCGTGGAACGTGATGAAGATCAGGCGGAAGGTGTACAGCGACGTCATGAACGCGCCGACCAGACCTGCGTAGAGCAGACCGTGGTTGCCGCTGGCGAACGCTTCCCAAAGGATTTCGTCCTTGGAGTAGAAGCCTGCGGTAACCAGTGGCAGAGCGGCCAGCGCAGCACCACCGACGATGAAGCTGGCGTAGGCCAGTGGCAGTTTTTTCCACAGACCGCCCATCTTGAAGATGTTCTGCTCGTGGTGGCAGGCAACGATCACCGCACCGGAAGCAAGGAACAACAGGGCCTTGAAGAAGGCGTGGGTCATCAGGTGGAAAATCGCGCCATCCCAGGCGCCAACTCCCAGCGCCAGGAACATGTAGCCGATCTGGCTCATGGTCGAGTAGGCGAGGATACGTTTGATGTCGGTTTGAACCAGTGCGGCGAAACCTGCCAGAACCAGCGTCACACCGCCGACGATGCCGACCAGGTGGAGAATTTCCGGCGCCAGGGTGAACAGACCGTGGGTACGGGCGATCAGGTAGACACCGGCAGTCACCATGGTGGCGGCGTGGATCAGTGCCGAAACCGGGGTCGGGCCAGCCATCGCGTCCGCGAGCCAGGTTTGCAGCGGCAGTTGTGCCGATTTACCGACCGCACCACCCAGCAGCATCAGGGTCGCCAAAGTAATCCAGAAATCACCGACCTGGAATTTCTGCGGTGCCAGCACCAGCAGTTCCTGGATGTTCAGCGTGCCCACTTGCTGGAACAGGATGAACAGGCCGATGGCCATGAACACGTCGCCGATCCGGGTCACGATGAAGGCCTTGAGTGCGGCGTTACCGTTGTTGCGGTTGCTGTAGTAGAAACCGATCAACAGGTACGAGCACAGGCCCACGCCTTCCCAGCCGAAGTACAGGAACAACAGGTTATCGCCGAGCACCAGGAACAGCATGCTGGCGATAAACAGGTTGGTGTACGAGAAGAAGCGCGAATAACCCGCTTCGCCGCGCATGTACCAGGACGCGAACAGGTGGATCAGGAAACCTACACCGACAACCACGCCGAGCATGGTGATCGACAGGCCGTCGACGTAGAGGGCGAAGTCAGGCTTGAAGCCTTCGACCGCCATCCATTTCCACAGCACCAGGGTGTAGTGACCGCCTTCCGGTGGCGCGACGTTGAATTGCCAGATGACGTAGGCGGCGACAATCGCCGACAAGCCAATGGAACCCACGCCGATCAGCGCCGAGAGGTTTTCCGACCAGCGTCCACGGGAGAACGACAGCAGCAGGAAACCGATCAGAGGGAATACGAAAGTCAGAAAGATCAGGTTCATCCGCGCATCTCACTGGCAGCGTCGATATCGAGCGTGTGGAAGCGGCGATACAGTTGCAGCAGGATCGCCAGACCAATACTGGCCTCGGCGGCTGCAAGGCTGATCACCAGGATGAACATGATCTGTCCATCCGGCTGGCCCCAACGGGCGCCTGCAACAATGAACGCCAATGCAGAGGCGTTCATCATCACTTCCAGACTCATCAACACGAACAAAATGTTGCGGCGGACCATCAGGCCGACCAGACCAAGGCAGAACAGGATGCCGGCGACGGCCAATCCATGTTCGAGAGGGATAGCAGGCATGTCTTACTCCTTCGCCTCGTTACGGCCCAAATGGAACGCCGTGACGGCTGCAGCGAGCAGCAGCATCGAGGCGAGTTCGACCACCAGCAGGTACGGGCCGAACAGGCTGATGCCCACGGCTTTCGCGTCTACGGTGGTGTGGCCGATGGCCTGACCGCTCTGGTGAGCGAACAGCACATACAGCAGTTCGGCCAGCAGCAGCGCGGCGAGAATCACCGGGCCGGCCCAGATGCCGGGCTTGAGCCAGACGCGTTCTTGCTGAACCGAGGCCGGGCCGAGGTTGAGCATCATCACCACGAACACGAACAGCACCATGATGGCGCCGGCGTAAGCGATCACTTCCAGCACGCCGGCGAACGGTGCGCCGAGTGCGAAGAAGGTCATGGCCACGGCGATCAACGAGATGATCAGGTAGAGCAGGGCGTGCACAGGGTTGGTGTTGGTGACTACGCGAAGCGTGGACACAACAGCGATACCCGATGCGAAATAGAAAGCGAATTCCATCGTTCTTCCTTAAGGCAGCAAGCTCTTCACGTTGATCGGTTCGGCTTCGTTCTGCGCGGAGCCTTTCGGCTTGCCAGCGATTGCCATACCTGCAACACGATAGAAGTTGTAATCAGGGTTTTTGCCGGGGCCGGAGATCAACAGATCTTCTTTCTCGTACACCAGGTCCTGACGTTTGAACTCGGCCATCTCGAAATCCGGTGTCAGCTGGATCGCGGTGGTCGGACAGGCTTCCTCGCAGAGACCGCAGAAAATGCAGCGCGAGAAGTTGATACGGAAGAAGTCCGGGTACCAGCGACCGTCTTCGGTTTCAGCTTTCTGCAGCGAGATGCAACCCACCGGGCAAGCCACGGCGCACAGGTTGCAGGCAACGCAACGCTCTTCGCCATCGGGGTCTCGGGTCAGGACGATGCGACCACGGTAGCGTGGTGGCAGGTAGACCGCTTCTTCCGGGTATTGCAGGGTGTCGCGCTTGCGAAAGCCATGGCCGAAGACCATGACCAGGCTGCGCAACTGGGTACCAGTACCCTTAACGATGTCGCCAATATATTTGAACATGGGTCAAATCCTCACTGAACCGCGACTGCAGGCGTGTTCCACAACACGACCGCAGCGGTCACCAGCAAATTGATCAGGGTCAGTGGCAGGCAGAATTTCCAGCTGAAATCCATCACCTGGTCATAACGCGGACGCGGAATGGAAGCGCGCAGCAGGATGAACAGCATGATGAAGAACGCGGTCTTCAGTGCGAACCAGACGAACGCCAGTTGCGGCAAGATGCCGAACGGACCGTGCCAGCCACCGAAGAACAGGGTGACCAGCAGCGCCGAGATCAGGATGATGCCGATGTATTCACCGACGAAGAACATGCCCCATTTCATACCGGCGTATTCAATGTGGTAACCGTCGGCCAGTTCCTGTTCCGCTTCCGGCTGGTCGAACGGGTGACGGTGAGTCACGGCGACGCCAGCGATGAAGAAGGTACAGAAGCCGAAGAACTGCGGAATGATGAACCACAGGTTCTGCGCCTGGTACTCGACGATGTCGCGCATGTTGAACGAGCCGACCTGGACCACGATGCCCATCAGGGCCAGGCCCATGAACACTTCGTAGGACACGGTCTGCGCCGACGCACGCAAGCTACCGAGCAGGGCGAACTTGTTGTTACTCGACCAACCGGCGAACAACACCGCGTAGACCGACAGACCGGCCATGGCGAAGAAGAACAGCAGGCCGATGTTCAGATCCGCGACGCCCCAGGTCGGGGTGATCGGGATGATCGCGAAGGCGATCAGCAGGGCCGACATCGCCACCACCGGTGCCAAAGTGAAGATCACCTTGTCGGCAAACGGCGGGGTCCAGTCTTCCTTGAAGAACATCTTCAGCATGTCGGCGGCGATCTGGAACATACCGAACGGGCCAACGCGGTTCGGACCGTAACGGTCCTGCCACCAGCCCAGCAGGCGACGTTCGACAAAGCTGAGCAACGCGCCCGCGACCACCACGGCCAGCAGAATCACGATGGCTTTGACGACCGAGAGGATCACATCGATCACTTCAGGGGTGAACCAGGTCATTGCGCTGCCTCCTGCAGACCGTCGACGGATACGCCGGCGAATGCCGGTGGAATGCCGGCGATGCCCGCAGGCAATGCCACCAGACCGGCGCCCAGTTCTTCATTGATGCGCAGCGGCAGACGCAGGGTCTGACCGGCCACGTTCAGGCTCAGCAGGGCACCGTCGTTGACGCCGAGACGATCCGCTTCCGACTTGGCCAGAGCCACGTATGGAGCCGGAATGCGCTCTTGAACCGGTGCGGCTTTCGAAGAGTTCTCTTCGCTGCCGAACAGGTGGAAGAACGGCACGGCTTGCCAGGTCCCCGGCGCCGGGTTGAATGCGCGCGGTGCGGCAGCGAACCAGTTCAGCGAGTCGCCAGTGCTTTCGATCAGGCGGGTGCCCGGGTCGCCAGCGCGGATGTGACCACCGACTTCGTCCTGGAACTTGTTCCACGCTTGTGGCGAGTTCCAGCCCGGCGACCATGCAAATGGTACTTGCTGACGCGGTTCGGCAGAGCCCGAGTAACCTTCCATGGAGAAGGCGAACGCGGTGTCTTTGTCTTGCGGGGTGCGTGGTTCGTGAACGCTGATGTCGGCGCGCATCGCAGTGCGACCGGAATAACGCAGCGGCTCACGCGCCAGTTTCAGACCCTTGATGCGGAACGCCGCCGATGGTGCAGCGTCGACGATACGCGCCAGTTGCTCGGTGCTCGAAGCAACGGCAGCGGTGACGTGGTCGAGTTGCGTCCAGTCGATTGGCTGGTTCAGCAGGGTCGCGCGCAGGGCGTGCAGCCAGCGCCAGCCTTCGTGAACCAGGATGCTCGCATCCATGTATTGCGGGTCGAAAACCTGGAAGAAGCGCTGGGCGCGACCTTCCTGGCTGACCAGCGTACCGTCGCCTTCAGCGAAGCTTGCGGCTGGCAGAACCAGGTGCGCGCGGTCGCTGGTAGCAGTCTTCTGATGATCAGCAACGATCACCACTTGCGCAGCGTTCAGCGCGGCATCGACCTTGTCTTTGGCGGTGCGGGTGTACAGATCGTTTTCCAGCACGACGATCGCGTCAGCCTTACCGTCGATGACGGCTTGCAGCGCCGCGTCGACCGATTCACCACCGAGCATGGCCAGGCCAAGGCTGTTGGCTTCCGGCACGATCAGGCTGATCGAACCGTTCTTCTCGCGCAGCTTCAGGGCCTTGGCGATGTTCGCGGCGGCTTCGATCAGGGCTTTGGAACCCAGCGAAGTACCGGCGATGATCAGCGGACGTTTTGCAGCGAGCAGGGCATCAGCAATGCGCTGGGCCAGTTGCAGTGCTTCGGCGTCCAGACCTTCAACAGCCGGGGCGCTGGCGTCCAGAGCGTGAGCAACGGCGAAACCGATGCGCGCCAGATCGTCCGGAGCGGCGTGTACGCATTCTTCAGCGATGTCGTCGAGCTTGGTTTCGGCCAGGCTGGCGATGAACAGCGGGTTCAGCGCGTGCTGACCGATGTTCTTCACGGCGGCGTCGAGCCAAGGCTGAACGCGCATGGCTTCGGCCATGTCTTCAGCTTTGCCCTTGACCGATTGACGCAGCGACAGCGCCACACGTGCGGCGGTCTGGGTCAGGTCTTCACCGAGGACGAAAATGGCGTCGTGGTCTTCGATGTCGCGCATGTTCGGCACTGGCAGCGGGCTGTCTTTCAGCACTTGCAGGACCAGACGGATGCGCTCCAGTTCAGAGGCTTCGATACCTGAGTAGAAGTGCTCGGCGCCAACCAGTTCGCGCAACGCGTAGTTGCTTTCAAGGCTGGCACGCGGCGAACCGATACCAACGATGTTGCGACCGCGCAGCAAGTCAGCAGCTTTATCCAGTGCAGCATCCAGACCGAGCTTGGTGCCGTCGGCCAGCAGCGGCTGACGTGGACGGTCGGTGCGGTTGACGTAGCCATAACCGAAACGGCCACGGTCGCAGAGGAAGTACTGGTTCACCGAACCGTTGAAACGGTTTTCGATGCGACGCAGTTCACCGTAACGCTCGCCCGGAGAGATGTTGCAACCGCTCGAGCAGCCATGGCAGATGCTCGGCGCGAACTGCATGTCCCACTTGCGGTTGTAGCGTTCGGAGTGAGTCTTGTCGGTGAACACACCGGTCGGGCAGACCTCGGTGAGGTTGCCGGAGAACTCGCTTTCGAGGGTGCCGTCTTCAACGCGACCGAAGTACACGTTGTCGTGGGCGCCGAATACACCGAGATCGGTGCCGCCAGCGTAATCCTTGTAGAAGCGCACGCAGCGGTAGCAAGCGATGCAGCGGTTCATTTCGTGGGAAATGAACGGGCCCAGTTGCTGGTTCTGGTGGGTGCGTTTGGTGAAGCGATAACGGCGCTCGTTGTGGCCGGTCATCACGGTCATGTCTTGCAGGTGGCAATGACCGCCTTCTTCGCACACAGGGCAGTCGTGCGGGTGGTTGGTCATCAGCCATTCAACAACACTGGCGCGGAATGCCTTGGATTCTTCATCTTCGATGGAGATCCAGGTGTTGTCGGTGGCCGGGGTCATGCAGGACATGACGATGCGACCGCGGGTGTCGTTCTCGTCGGTGTACTGCTTGACCGCGCACTGGCGGCAAGCCCCGACGCTACCGAGCGCGGGGTGCCAGCAGAAATATGGAATGTCGAGGCCCAGCGACAGACATGCCTGTAACAGGTTGTCTGCCCCGTCGACTTCGAGCGCTTTGCCGTCTACGTGGATAGTGGCCATGGTTCAAAGGTCTTCGTTGGCCCGGTGTCAGCGGGCGTGGCTAATGGAATCTTGTTATCCGTCCGAATCCAGTCAGCCCCGAAAGGCGTCATCGGACGAAAGGCGAAGGGCACGGACCCTTCGCCTTTTTAAGCGTTTACGCGCCGATTACGATCGGCCTTGCCAGAGGCGGGACGGCGGCGCTGACTGGCGCGATACCGGCTTCGAACTCTGGACGGAAGTATTTGATGGCACTGCCCAACGGTTCCACGGCACCCGGTGCGTGAGCACAGAAGGTCTTGCCCGGGCCGAGGAAGTTGACCAGACCCAGCAGGGTCTCGATGTCGCCTGGCTGACCGCGGCCTTGTTCGATGGCCATCAGCAGCTTGACGCTCCATGGCAAACCATCACGGCACGGGGTGCAGAAACCGCACGACTCGCGAGCGAAGAACTGCTCCATGTTGCGCAGCAAGGAGACCATGTTGACGCTGTCATCCACCGCCATGGCCAGGCCGGTACCCATACGGGTGCCCACTTTGGCGATGCCGCCGGCATACATTTGCGCGTCGAGGTGTTCTGGCAGAAGGAAACCGGTACCGGCGCCGCCTGGCTGCCAGGCCTTGAGCTTGAAGCCGTCGCGCATGCCGCCGGCGTAGTCTTCGAACAACTCGCGACCGGTGACGCCGAAAGGCAATTCCCACAGGCCCGGGTTTTTGACTTTGCCGGAGAAGCCCATGAGCTTGGTGCCCATGTCTTCGCTGCCTTCGCGGGCCAACGATTTGTACCAGTCAACGCCGTCGGCAATGATCGCCGGCACGTTGCACAGGGTTTCCACGTTGTTCACGCAGGTCGGCTTGCCCCACACGCCAACAGCGGCAGGGAAGGGCGGCTTGGAGCGCGGGTTGGCGCGGCGGCCTTCGAGGGAGTTGATCAGTGCGGTTTCTTCACCACAGATGTAACGCCCGGCGCCGGTGTGGACGAACAGCTCGAAATCGAAGCCGCTGCCGAGAATGTTCTTGCCCAGCAGGCCCGCAGCCTTGGCTTCTTCCACAGCACGATTCAAGTGCTTGGCGGCGGTGGTGTATTCGCCGCGCAGGAAGATGTAGCCACGGTAGGTTTTCAGCGCGCGAGCACTGATCAGCATGCCTTCGATCAGCAGATGGGGCAGTTGCTCCATCAGCATGCGGTCTTTCCAGGTGTTCGGTTCCATTTCATCCGCGTTGCACAGCAGGTAGCGGATGTTGATGGATTCGTCCTTGGGCATCAGGCCCCACTTCACGCCAGTGGGGAAGCCTGCACCGCCGCGACCTTTCAAGCCTGCGTCTTTCACGGTCTGGACGATGGCGTCCTGATCCATGTCGGCGAAGGCTTTGCGCGCAGCGGCGTAACCGTTCTTGGCCTGGTACTCGTCGAGCCAAACGGCTTCGCCGTCGTCACGCAGACGCCAGGTCAGCGGGTGAGTCTCGGCCGAACGCTGAATGCGGTTGGCAGGACCGAAAGATGTCAGGGTCATACGTAGCCCTCGAGCAGTTTGGCGACGCCAGCAGGCTGCACGTCACCAAAGGTGTCGTCGTCGATCATCAGCGCCGGTGCCTTGTCGCAGTTGCCGAGGCAGCAGACAGGCAGCAGGGTGAAACGACCGTCGGTGGTGGTCTGACCCAGGCCGATGCCCAGATTGTTCTGGATTTCGCTGACCACCGACTCGTGGCCGCCGATGTAGCAGACCATGCTGTCGCAGACGCGAATGATGTGACGGCCAACCGGCTGACGGAAAATCTGGCTATAGAAAGTAGCCACACCTTCAACGTCGCTGGCCGGGATGCCGAGGATCTCGCCGATCGCGTACAGGGCGCCGTCCGGCACCCAGCCGCGTTCTTTCTGAACGATCTTCAGGGCTTCGATCGACGCCGCGCGCGGGTCTTCGTAGTGATGCAGCTCGTGCTCGATGGCCGAGCGCTCGGTTTCACTCAGGGTGAAACGGTCTGTCTGGATAAGCGTGCTGTTCATGCTTAGCGGTCCACGTCGGCCATAACGAAATCGATACTACCCAGGTACGCAATCATGTCCGCGACCATGCTGCCTTTGATCACCGAAGGGATCTGTTGCAGATGCGGGAAGCTTGGAGTGCGGATCCGGGTACGGTAGCTCATGGTGCCGCCGTCGCTCGTCAGGTAATAACTGTTGATGCCCTTGGTCGCTTCGATCATCTGGAAGGATTCGTTGGCCGGCATCACCGGGCCCCACGAAACTTGCAGGAAGTGCGTGATCAAGGTTTCGATGTGCTGCAGCGTGCGTTCTTTCGGCGGCGGCGTGGTCAGCGGGTGATCCGCCTTGTACGGGCCTTCCGGCATGTTGCGCATGCACTGGTCGATGATCTTGATGCTCTGGCGCATTTCTTCGACGCGAACCATGCAGCGGTCGTAGGCATCGCCGTTGGCAGCCAGCGGTACTTCGAACTCGAAGTTCTCGTAGCCGGAGTACGGACGCGCCTTACGCAGGTCGAAATCGCAACCGGTCGAACGCAGGCCAGCACCGGTGACACCCCATTCTAGGGCTTCTTTGGTGTTGTACTGGGCGACGCCGATGGTACGGCCCTTGAGGATGCTGTTCTGCAGGGCAGCCTTGGTGTATTCGTCGAGGCGTTTTGGCAGCCATTCAACGAAGTCTTTCACCAGTTTTTCCCAGCCGCGCGGCAGGTCGTGGGCAACGCCACCGATGCGGTACCAGGCCGGGTGCAGACGGAAACCGGTGATGGCTTCAATCACCGTGTACGCCTTCTGGCGGTCGGTGAAAGTGAAGAACACCGGGGTCATCGCACCAACGTCCTGGATGTAAGTCCCGAGGAACAGCAGGTGGCTGGTGATCCGGAAGAACTCGGCCATCATGATGCGGATGACGTCGACCTTCTCAGGCACCTTGATGCCGGCCAGCTTCTCGACCGAGAGCACGTACGGCAGGTTGTTCATCACGCCGCCGAGGTAATCGATACGGTCGGTGTACGGGATGAAGCTGTGCCAGGACTGACGCTCGGCCATCTTCTCGGCACCACGGTGGTGGTAACCGATGTCCGGCACGCAGTCGACGATCTCTTCACCGTCCAGTTGCAGAATGATGCGGAACGCACCGTGCGCCGAAGGGTGGTTCGGGCCGAGGTTGAGGAACATGTAGTCCTCGTTCGGGCCGGAGCGCTTCATACCCCAGTCTTCAGGACGGAAGCGCGCGGCTTCTTCCTCAAGCTGTTGCTTGGCGAGGTTGAGGCTGTACGGATCGAATTCGGTGGCGCGCGCCGGGAAGTCCTTGCGCAGCGGGTGACCTTCCCAGGTCGGCGGCATCATGATGCGCGACAGGTGCGGGTGACCTTTGAAGTCGATGCCGAACATGTCCCAGACTTCGCGCTCGTACCAGTTGGCGTTCGGCCAGATGCTGGTGACGGTCGGCAAGCTGAGGTCGCTCTCGGACAAGGCGACCTTGATCATCACGTCACTATTACGCTCCAGCGACATGAGGTGATAGAACACGGTGAACTCGGCGTCGCTCGGCAGCCCTTGACGCTTGGTGCGCAGACGCTCGTCCACGCCGTGCAGGTCATAGAGCATGACGTACGGCTTGGGCAGGTTACGCAGGAAAGTCAGGACTTCGACGAGTTTGGCACGCGCCACCCACAGCACCGGCATGCCGGTGCGGGTCGGCTGGGCGGTGAACGCCTCCGGGCCAAAACGGTTGTTCAATTCAACGACCACATCCTGGTCGTCTGCCTTATAAGGCGGGATGTACAGAGCGCTGCCTGTAGTCATGGTTATTTTTTCGCTTTCGGTCAACGTAAAGAATGAAGCCAGCTTCTCGTTTCTATTTCAGAACAGATCTGGATCAGACTTCGTCAGGGCTGCGCAGGTTGGTGACTGCGATTCGCTGTTCGCGGCGCTCTTCCTTCTGCGAAGGCATGTCGGCGCGATAAACGCCTTGATCGCCAACGACCCAGGAAAGCGGACGACGTTCCTTGCCGATCGATTCCTGCAACAGCATCAAGCCTTGCAGAAATGCTTCCGGACGAGGAGGGCAGCCAGGTACGTAGACGTCCACGGGCAGGAACTTGTCCACGCCTTGAACCACAGAGTAGATGTCGTACATGCCACCGGAGTTAGCGCACGAACCCATGGAGATAACCCACTTCGGTTCGAGCATCTGCTCGTAGAGACGCTGGATGATCGGCGCCATCTTGATGAAGCAGGTCCCGGCGATAACCATGAAGTCGGCCTGACGCGGCGATGCCCGGATCACTTCGGCGCCAAAGCGCGCGATGTCGTGGGGCGCCGTGAAGGCGGTGGTCATTTCCACGTAGCAGCACGACAAGCCGAAGTTGTACGGCCACAGGGAGTTCTTACGTCCCCAGTTGACCGCGCCACTCAGCACGTCTTCCAGCTTGCCCATGAAAATGTTTTTGTGGACTTGATCTTCTAACGGATCGGAAACGGTTTCCCGTTCGCCAATCGGATATTGCTCGTTAGGAGCATCGGGGTCGATCCTGGTGAGATTGTATTGCATTGCCAAAGCCTCATTGTTTCAGCTTCGCCTGCCGCTTGCGACGAGCTTCCGGAGCCCAGTCAAGGGCGCCCACTCGGAACAGGTAGACAAGACCTGCCAACAGAATTGCTATGAAAACGAGAGCTTCGACGAATCCGGTCCAGCCGCTTTCGCGGACGGACACAGACCATGCAAAGAGAAAGAGGGCTTCGATATCGAAGATCACGAAGAGCATCGCGACCAGATAGAATTTGGCTGAGAGCCGCAAGCGGGCGCCACCGGTAGGTAGCATGCCGGACTCGAACGGTTCGTTTTTGCTGCGACCCCAGGCTTTTGACCCGAGGAGGCTGGAGACGCCAAGCATGAAGGCACACAGGCCGACGACACCCAGAAGGAAAATGGCAAAGCCCCAGTTGTGGGCCATGAGTCCTGTCGCTTCGGGCATGCTGGTAATCCTTAACAGAGAGCAAAGGTCTCTGAGCTTGATAAAGAAATAGGCAGTGACGATATGTCGCAGCAATCAATCGCGCTGATTTTATGGCTAAACACCCTGCAAGTAAAATTCCTATAGCGAAATTATTTATTGGAATAAGGACATAGCGCATCTCCAATGCCCTGCAGCCCATGCGTTGCGGGCATTAGGCGGGTTTATGCAAATAATGTTTTGTAGAGAATGTAACGAACATAGTTGCGGCTAAATGATAATTAATATCGTTTGGAGTGGTTTTGTAACTGTTTAACGGGATGTCAGTTGGGAAGTTGTCTTACTTGCACGTTACTGCAAGTAGCGAAGGCGCCCGTTTTAGCGGATTTTTCTGACGGATGTACCGCGCTGGATCAATGTTTTCTCCGAACGACACCGATCCCTGTAGGAGTGAGCCTGCTCGCGATAGCGGTGTGTCAGCTTGCGCATGCGGTGACT
>NZ_JBSVXS010000055.1:0-35810 GCF_054070155.1 Pseudomonas sp. SDT291_1_S447 | reverse complement strand
TCCGTCGATGCAAATATGTCTGACACACCGCTATCGCGAGCAGGCTCACTCCTAAAGGGGATTTGTGCATGTTTCGAAGATCGGGTTCATAACAACAATAAAAATCGCTGCATCAGAGGCCCACTGCCATGGCCGCACCTGCCCCGCCGCTGTCCCACGACGCGATCGTCCAGACTTCCTGGCAACGTTGCCGCGCGTTCGGTCTCGACCACCAAAGCACGCCAGCCTTCGATCAACTGCCTGCCGCCGGCATCGCGCAGTTGCTCGACAGCCATCATTCACTGGTGCAGACCACGCACCAGGAAGTCCTGCCCTATTACGAAAACATCCTGAGCAACTCCAACTGCCTGATCATGCTCGCCGACAATCAAGGCCAGGTGCTGACCTCGTGGGGCACGCAGCGCTTTATCGAGCCGAATCTGGCCCGGGGTTTTCAGGCTGGGGCGAGCTGGATGGAGCGCTGCAGCGGCACCAATGCGATCGGCACGGCACTGGCCTGCGAGCAAGCGGTGCATATCGAACACGATGAACATTTTCTGAAAGCCAACCGCTTCATGACCGGTTCCGCCGCGCCGATTTTCGACGCCGAACGAAAGGTCATTGCGGTGCTTGATGTCTCCAGCGACAGCTATCTGCCGCCCTCGCACACCTTGGGCATGGTCAAGATGATGAGCCAGACCGTGGAGAACCGGCTGATCCTCAACCTGTTCCATGGCCAGCATTTTCAACTGACTTTCAACACCGGGTTGAACAACCTCGACAGTCAGTGGGCGGGGTTGTTGATCTTTGATGAGAGTGGTCAGGTGCTGTCGGCCAATCGCCGTGCGGACAATTTGCTCGGTGTGCGCTTGTCGCGGGTAAGTGTTGAAAGTCTGTTCAAGGTGTCGCTGCTGGAGTTGATCAATCAGCCGGACGGGTTGCCGTTTGCCTTGCAGACCTCCGGGCGTAACCGTTTTCAGTGTTTGTTGAAGCGGCCGAAGCAGGCGTCGATTCAGCCGCGCGTGTTTGCTGCTGAACCGAAAACCGCCGCGCCCACTGCCATCAGCCTTAACACTCTGCACTTCGGCGACAGTCGCGTGGAGAAAGCCGTGCGGCAGGCAGAGCGTTTGCTGGAGAAAGACATTCCGCTGCTGATCCATGGCGAAACCGGGGTCGGCAAGGAAGTCTTCGTCAAAGCCCTGCACCAGGCCAGCTCGCGTAGCAAACAGGCGTTCATTGCCGTTAATTGCGCGGCGATCCCCGCCGAACTGGTCGAGTCCGAGTTATTCGGCTACGAGAAAGGCGCGTTCACCGGCGCCAATCAGAAAGGCAGCATCGGGCTGATTCGCAAGGCTGATAAAGGCACGCTGTTCCTTGATGAAATTGGCGATATGCCGCTGTCGACTCAGGCGCGGTTGTTGCGGGTGTTGCAGGAGCGTTGTGTGCAGCCGGTGGGCAGTAGCGATTTGTTCCCGGTGGATTTGCGGATTATCTCGGCGACTAACCGTTCGTTGCGCGAGCAAGTGCAATTGGGCCGGTTTCGTGAGGATTTGTATTACCGCATTGGTGGCCTGACGCTGGAGCTGCCGCCATTACGCGAGCGCAGTGACAAGGAGGCGTTGTTTAAACGACTGTGGGAGCAACATCGTGAGCCGACGCAATGGGCGGGATTGAGTCAGGAGGTGCTGGAGTTGTTCAGCCGTCATCCTTGGCCGGGGAATTTGCGTCAGGTGAGTAGCGTGATGCAGGTGGCGTTGGCGATGGCTGAGGAGCAGCCGGTGAGGCTTGAGCATTTGCCGGATGATTTTTTTTTGGATCTGGAGATGGAGCCGGTGGAGAGCGCGGCGCCGTTGGGGGTTGATTTGAATGATGTCGAGGCGTTGAACCGGGAGTTGAAAGCGGCTGGGGGGAATATTTCTCATCTGGCACGTAGACTTGGGGTGAGCCGCAATACTCTCTACAAGCGGTTGCGGCAGATTGAAGGTTGAGTCAACCGCCCTTCCCCTCACCCCAGCCCTCTCCCCCCGGAGAGGGAGCTGACCGAGGTGTCTGGCCTTGTACATCGACCTGAAAAAACCAGTCGATTATGGATTCAAAGCATCACGTTCAAGTCGCTGTATCTCGTGAACATCCCCCAATCAGTCCCCTCTCCTGGAGAGAGAGGGAGCCGACCGAGGTGTCTGGCGCTGGACATCGACCTGAAACATCGTGGCGATTATGGATTCGGCGCAAATTGCTCAGGTCGGCGTATCTCGTGAGAATTCCCCATTCAGTCCCCTCTCCTGCGGGAGAGGGTTAGGGTGAGGGCGAAAATTCCGGCTCGACATGCACAGCCGAAGCCGCCTCCAATGTGCGCAACCCGACCAGCACAACAACCACCATCATGATCCCCGCACCAATGGCGACGCCAAACCCCGCCCGCGCGCCCCACGCATCAATCACCAACCCCGCCAGCATGCCGCCCAGAGCAACGCCAATGCTGATACCGGTGGTCATCCACGTCAGCCCTTCAGTAATCCGCGACGGCGGGATAATGATCGTCCCCATTTTCATCACCACGACCATCGTCGGCGCAAACGAGATGCCGGCGATAAACAGCGCCGCTGTCAGCACATAAACATCCGTTGCAAAAACAGGCAAAACGCCGGTGAACGCCGTGACCAATATCCCGATCAGGAACTGTTTTTCGATCGCCAGCGAAACCCTCATCGCACCAAACGTCAGGCCCGCCACCAGTGAACCGAAGGCATAGGCGGCGAGGATGAAAGTCGCCGACGCAGGCCAGCCTTGCGCATTGGCGAACGCCACGACGGCGACATCGATTGCTCCACCAATGACACCCATCGCCAACAACGCGAGGACAATGGTGCGAACCCCGGGAATCAGCAGGGTCGAGCCGCTATGGCTGGCGTGGCCCGCGACAACTTTGGGTTCGGTCTGGCGTTGCAGCAGAAACGCCGTGACCCCAACGGCTAGCAGCCCGACCGCGACAAGGGGCCCCGCTTCGGCGAAAAAACTCACACTCAAACCGATCGCCAACGGCGGGCCGACGATGTAGGCCATTTCGGTGAGGACGGTGTCCAGCGAGAACGCCGTGTGCAACTGCGGCTTGCCCCGGAACAACTGCGTCCACCGTGCGCGGATCATCGACGGCATGCTCGGCATCGTCCCCGCCAGTGCTGCCAGTACAAAGAACACCGCGGCGGGCGCTCTCAGGTAAACGGCGGTGATCAGCGCCAGCAGCATGGCAATGCTGAACGCGGTGACGATGGGCAGTACGCGACTCTGGCCATGTTGATCGACCAGTCTCGAGATGTGCGGGCCAAGCAGCGCATTGGCCAGGGTGAACGTCCCGGCGACGGCACCGGCCAGCCAGTAAACCCCGGTTTGCTGCACCAGCATGGTGATGATGCCAATGCCGATCATTGCCTGCGGCAAGCGTGCGATGGAACTCGCGAGCACTAGCCCGGTGGCACCGGGGGTCGTTAGCAGTTCGCGGTAGTGATTGGCCATGGTGTTTCCCTTCGATAATCGTCGCCGCTCAGCATCCGGCTGAACGCGTTGCCGACATCAAGACCTACGCGAACGCCAAAAGCAACCCTCACCCCAGCCCTCTCCCGGGGGGAGAGGGAGCTGACCGAGGTGTCTGACGTGATGCAGCGACATGAAAAAACCAGTCGATTATGGATTCGGTGCAGCACGTTCGGGTCGGCGTATTACTTGAGCATCCCCCATTCGGTCCCCTCTCCCTCTGGGAGAGGGTTAGGGTGAGGGGCTTTTCTCGCAGCCAAACAAAAACCCGCACAAGGCGGGTTTTGTCTGTAACAGGTACGGCTCTCAGTCAGCCAGACGCCAGGTAGTCCCACCCTTGCCGTCTTCCAACACAACGCCCATTGCCGTCAGCTGATCACGAATCCGATCCGACTCAGCCCAATCCTTACCCGCCCGCGCCGCCAGACGCGCCGCAATCAGTGCATCAACCTCTGCCGCATCAACACGCCCTTCAGCGCCCGCCTGCAGGAAGTCATCCGCCTCCAACTGCAACACACCCAGCACGCTCGCCAGCTCTTTCAGACGTGCCGCCAGACCCGCCGCCGCATCGAGATCGCTCTCACGCAGACGGTTGATCTCACGCACCATCTCGAACAGCACGGCACAAGCTTCCGGCGTACCGAAGTCGTCGTTCATTACCGTGGTGAAACGTTCAACAAACGCTTCGCCGCCCGCAGGCGCCACCGTCGGCAGGCCTTTCAACGCGTGGTAGAAACGCTCGAGTGCGCCCTTGGCGTCCTTGAGGTTGTCTTCCGAGTAGTTGATCGCGCTGCGGTAGTGGCTCGACACCAGCAGGTAACGCACGACTTCCGGGTGGTACTTTTCCAGCACGTCGCGAATGGTGAAGAAGTTGTTCAAGGACTTGGACATCTTCTCGCCATTGATGCGAATCATGCCGCAATGCATCCACGCGTTGGCGTAGGTCTTGCCGGTGGCCGCTTCGCTCTGGGCGATTTCGTTTTCATGGTGCGGGAACTCGAGGTCGCTGCCGCCGCCATGAATGTCGAAGGTTTCGCCGAGGCAGCAGGTGGACATCACCGAGCACTCGATGTGCCAGCCCGGACGCCCGGCGCCCCATGGCGACTCCCAGCTCGGCTCGCCCGGTTTGGCGGCTTTCCACAGCACGAAGTCGAGTGGGTCCTGTTTCGACTCGTCGACTTCGATGCGCGCGCCGATGCGCAGTTCTTCGATTTTCTTGCGCGACAGCTTGCCGTAACCCATGAACTTGGCAACGCGGTAGTACACGTCGCCATTGCCCGGGGCGTAGGCGTAGCCCTTGTCGATCAAGGTCTGGATCATCGCGTGCATGCCCGGAATGTGATCCGTGGCGCGCGGTTCCATGTCCGGCTTCTTGATGTTCAGGCGCGCTTCGTCTTCGTGCATCGCGGCGATCATGCGCTCGGTCAACGCTTCGAACGATTCACCGTTCTCGTTGGCGCGGTTGATGATCTTGTCGTCGATGTCGGTGATGTTGCGCACGTAGGTCAGGTCGTAACCGCTGAACCGCAACCAGCGGGTCACCAGGTCGAACGCGACCATGCTGCGGCCGTGGCCGAGGTGGCAGTAGTCGTACACGGTCATCCCGCAGACGTACATGCGCACCTTATTGCCATCCAGCGGCTTGAAAACTTCTTTGCTCTTGGTGAGCGTGTTGTAGATCGTTAGCACGTTAAATCCCTTGAATCACTGGCCCCACGAATCACGCAGGGTCACAGTACGGTTGAATACCGGCTGACCTGGTTTCGAGTCCTTCAAATCGGCAACGAAGTAGCCTTCGCGCTCGAACTGGAAACGGTCTTCCGGCTGTGCATTGCCAAGCGATGGCTCAGCACGACAACCGGTGAGTACCTGCAGCGAATCAGGGTTGATGTTGTCGAGGAAACTCGCGCTGTCTTCAGCCTTATCAGGGTTGGCCGAACGGAACAGACGATCGTACAGACGCACTTCGCACTCGACGCTGGCCGCGGCCGGCACCCAGTGGATCACGCCCTTGACCTTGCGGCCCTCCGGGTTCTTGCCGAGGGTTTCCGGATCGTACGAGCAACGCAGTTCGACGATGTTGCCATCGGCGTCCTTGATCGCTTCGTCGGCACGGATCACGTAGCTGCCGCGCAGACGCACTTCACCGGCCGGCTCCAGGCGCTTGTAGCCCTTTGGCGGCTCTTCCATGAAGTCGTCACGGTCGATGTAGATTTCCCGGGCGAATGGCAGTGCGCGCACGCCCATGTCTTCTTTCGGGTGGCGCGGCAGTTCGAGGTTCTCGACCTGACCTTCCGGGTAGTTGGTGATCACGACTTTCAGCGGACGCAGCACGCACATGGCGCGCGGTGCGGTGTGATCGAGGTCGTCACGGATGCTGAATTCGAGCATGCCGAAGTCGACCACGCCGTCGGAACGGTTGGTGCCGATCATTTCGCAGAAGTTGCGGATCGATTTCGGCGTGTAGCCACGGCGGCGGAAGCCCGACAGCGTGGACATGCGCGGATCGTCCCAGCCATTGACGTGCTTTTCATCGACCAGCTGCTTGAGCTTGCGCTTGCTGGTGATGGTGTAGTTGAGGTTCAGACGGCTGAACTCGTACTGACGCGGGTGCGCCGGTACTGGCAACGCGTCGAGGAACCACTCGTACAGCGGACGATGGCTTTCGAATTCCAGGGTGCAGATCGAGTGGGTGATGCCTTCGATGGCGTCCGACTGACCGTGGGTGAAGTCGTAGTTCGGGTAGATGCACCACTTGTCGCCAGTCTGGTGGTGATGGGCGTGACGGATGCGATACATGATCGGGTCGCGCAGGTTCATGTTCGGCGAGGCCATGTCGATCTTCGCACGCAGCACGCGGGCGCCGTCGGCGAACTCACCGGCGCGCATACGGGCAAACCAGTCGAGGTTTTCTTCTACCGAACGGTCGCGGAACGGGCTGTTCTTGCCCGGTTCGGTCAGGCTGCCACGGTATTCCTTGGCCTGCTCGGGGGTCAGGTCGTCAACGTAGGCCTTGCCGGCCTTGATCAGCTCGACGGCCCAGTCGTGCAACTGGTCGAAATACTGCGAGGCGTAGCGCACTTCCCCGGACCACTCGAAGCCCAGCCATTTGACGTCGCTTTCGATTGCGTCGATGTATTCCTGGTCTTCCTTGGCCGGGTTGGTGTCGTCGAAACGCAGGTGCGTGACGCCGCCGAACTCTTGGGCCAGGCCGAAGTTCACGCAGATCGACTTGGCGTGGCCGATGTGCAGGTAGCCGTTGGGCTCCGGCGGGAAACGGGTGACGATCTGGGTGTGCTTGCCCGAGTCCAGGTCTGCCTGGATGATCGGCCGCAGGAAATTGACCGGCACGGCAGGGCCGGACTTGGCATTCGAGGTAGGGTCGACAGTGGGCTTGCTCATAGGATCCTTGACTTACATGTGCGCGGCCGCAGAGGGGGCCAGACAAAACAAAGCCGCTATCATAGCCGATGCTGTCAAGGGGCTGACAGAGCACGGCCTATAAAGGAGCGCATTTAATCGCAGGGATTTGGAAAAACAGCCTCGAAATTCGCGCCTGTCACGCTAAACTGCGCACCTTGGCCCACGGGCTGAACCGGTAACGGGCGCAAATGTCCCATTGCCCACGAATTCCTTATAAAACGCTTCATTGAAAAAGAGCACCGATCATGACTCAAGTTAAATTGACCACCAATCATGGCGACATCGTCATCGAACTGAACGCTGAAAAGGCGCCGATCACCGTCGCCAACTTCATCGAGTACGTCAACGCCGGTCACTACGAAAACACCGTTTTCCACCGCGTCATCGGTAACTTCATGATCCAGGGCGGCGGTTTCGAGCCAGGCATGAAAGAAAAGAAAGACAAGCGTCCAAGCATCCAGAACGAAGCTGACAACGGTCTTTCCAACGACAAATACACCGTTGCCATGGCCCGCACCATGGAGCCGCATTCGGCTTCGGCGCAGTTCTTCATCAACGTTGCCGACAACACCTTCCTCAACCACAGCGGCAAGAACGTGCAAGGCTGGGGCTACGCAGTATTCGGTAAAGTGACCGCCGGCACCGACGTTGTCGACAAGATCAAAGGCGTGTCGACCACTTCCAAGGCCGGCCACCAGGACGTACCAGCAGACGACGTGATCATCGAGAAAGCCGAGATCATCGAAGCGTGATATTGCTGATTTCAGACTTGCATCTGGAAGAGGAGCGCCCGGACATTACCCGGGCGTTTCTGGATTTGCTCGCCGGACGCGCCCGCTCGGCGAGTGCGTTGTACATTCTTGGCGACTTCTTCGAAGCGTGGATTGGCGACGACGCCATGACGCCCTTCCAGCGTTCCATCTGCCAGGCCCTGCGCGAATTGAGCGACAGCGGCACGGCGATTTTTCTGATGCACGGCAATCGCGACTTCATGCTCGGCAAGGCCTTCTGCAAGCAGGCCGGCTGTACGTTGTTGAAGGACCCGAGTGTCGTGCAGTTTTACGGCGAGCCGGTGCTGTTGATGCACGGCGACAGCCTGTGCACCCGCGACGTCGGCTATATGAAGCTGCGGCGCTATCTGCGTAATCCGATCACGCTGTTTATCCTGCGCAACCTGCCGTTGAGCAGCCGCCACAAACTGGCGCGCAAGCTGCGCAGCGAGAGCAAGGCGCAGACCCGGATGAAGGCCAATGACATTGTCGATGTCACGCCGGAAGAGATTCCGCGGATCATGCAGGAATACGGGGTGAAAACCCTGATTCACGGGCACACCCATCGGCCGGCGATTCACAAGTTGCAGCTTGGTGAACAAGCGGCGAAGCGGATTGTGTTGGGGGATTGGGATCGGCAGGGTTGGGCGTTGCAGGTAGATGAGAGCGGGTATGCCTTGGCACCGTTCGACTTCACCCCGCCGCTGGCTTTGCCGCACGGCTGAAGATCGCTACCCCCTCACCCCAGCCCTCTCCCCCAAGGGGGCGAGGGGGAAAGGGAGCCGATCTTCATGCTGTTCAAACCTGAGTTCGACTCACGATCTCAAATCATGCTTTACCCAACCGGAGCTCAACTCGGTAGCTCAGGTCGGCGTACCTCGAAAGAAAACCTCGGTCAGTCCCCTCTCCCTCCGGGAGAGGGTTAGGGTGAGGGGCTTTTGACCTCAGTGCCCGGAAGCAGCAGGCCCTGCCTTCGCGGCAAACGGCGGTTTCGCCAGCCACACAATCAGAATCAACCCCATAAACCCCCAGCCCAACAACGTGAAGTAATCCACGGTGGACAGCATGTACGCCTGACTGGTCAAAATCTGATCCATCTGCGCATACGCCGATTGGCTCGCCCCGCCCAAATGATTCAAGGTCTCCCGGGTCGCCGGTTCAAAGGTACTGATGCTTTCGCTCATATACGCATGATGCTGATCCGCCCGACGAATCCAGATCCACGTGGTCAGCGACGCCGCAAAGCTACCGCCCAACGTCCGCAGGAAAGTCGCCAGACCGGCACCATCGGCAATCTGACTCGGCGGCAAGTCCGACATCAGAATGCTCAAGGTCGGCATAAAGAACAGCGCCACACCAATGCCCATGAACAACTGCACCAACGCGATGTGCTGGAAGTCCACCTCATTGGTGAACCCTGCGCGCATAAAGCAGCTCAAGCCAATCGCCAGAAACGCCAGCCCGGCCAGTAAACGCAGGTCGAACTTGTTCGCGTACTTGCCGACAAACGGCGACAGCAGCACCGGCAGAATGCCGATCGGCGCCACGGCCAGACCGGCCCAGGTCGCGGTGTAGCCCATTTGCGTCTGCAACCACTGCGGCAGGATCAGGTTGATGCCAAAGAACCCGGCGTAACCCAGCACCAACACCAACGTGCCGATGCGGAAGTTACGGTGCGCAAACAATCGCAGGTTGACCACCGGATGCTGATCGGTCATTTCCCAGATAACAAACACCGCCAGCGCGATCACCGAAATCGCCGCGCCGATGATGATGAAGTTCGACTCGAACCAATCCAGGTCATTGCCCTTGTCGAGGATCACCTGCAACGCGCCAACACCAATGATCAGCGTAATCAGGCCGACGTAATCCATCGGCTGACGGCTGGTTTCCACCGGACGTTTGGCCAGTTGCGAACGCACCACCATCACCGCAAAGATGCCGATCGGTACGTTGATAAAGAAGATCCATGGCCAGCTGTAGCTGTCGGTAATCCAGCCACCAAGAATCGGCCCGGCAATCGGCGCAACCACCGTGACCATCGCCAGCAACGCCAGGGCCATACCTCGCCTGGCCGGCGGATAGACCGCGATCAACAGGGTTTGCGTCATCGGGTACAACGGCCCGGCAACCAGACCTTGCAGCACGCGGAAGCCGATCAGTTCCGGCATCGACGTCGAGATACCGCAGAGAAACGAGGCCAGCACAAACAGAATGGTGGCCCAGAGAAACAGCTTCACCTCGCCGAAACGGCGGCTGAGCCAGCCGGTCAGTGGCAGCGCAATCGCGTTGCTCACGGCGAACGAGGTGATCACCCAGGTGCCCTGCTCCGAACTCACCCCGAGGTTGCCGGAAATCGTCGGCAGCGCCACGTTGGCGATGGTGGTGTCGAGCACTTGCATGAACGTCGCCAGCGACAGGCCGATGGTGCTGAGCAACAGGCTGGGCGGCGTGAAAGAGGCGTTATTGCTCATTGTGAATCCTATGAAACCAGGTTGACGCCGCCCTCTTGTGGGAGCGAGCTTGCTCGCGAAGGCGGCCTGTCAGACAAATCAATGCTGAATGACACACCGCTTTCGCGAGCAAGCTCGCTCCCACAGGGTCAGGGTCGATATCAGCGTTGCGCGGTTTTGCTGACCGCAGCGCTGTTGTCGTGGATCAGCTGCGCAATCATCGCGTCGGCTTCAGCCAGTTGGCGGTCGTAGACGTTGGTGCTGAACGACGCTTTCTGCGGTGGCTGCTGTGCGAGCACCGGGCCGCTCTGGTCGTGCAGGTTCACTTCAACATTGGTCGACAGACCGACGCGCAGCGGGTGCTTGGCCAGTTCTTCGGCGTTGATGTGGATACGCACCGGCACACGCTGGACGATCTTGATCCAGTTACCGGTGGCGTTCTGCGCTGGCAGCAAGGCAAACGCGCTACCGGTACCGGCGCCGAGGCTGTCGACGGTGCCGCTGTACTTCACGTCGCTGCCGTAGATATCGGATTCGATGTCGACCGGCTGACCGATGCGCATGTCACGCAGTTGGGTTTCCTTGAAGTTGGCGTCGATCCACAGCTGATCCAGCGGAATCACTGCCATCAACGCAGTGCCCGGCTGCACGCGCTGACCGAGCTGCACGGTGCGTTTGGCCACGTAACCGGTGACCGGCGCGATCAAGGTGCTGCGGGCATTGGTCAGGTAGGCCTGACGCAGGTCGGCGGCGGCGGACATCACATCCGGATGCGACGACACCACGGTGTCATCGACCAGCGCGCTGGTGGTTTTCAACTGCTGTTTGGCGTTGGCCAGGGCGTTTTGCGCCGAGGTCAGGTCGTCGCGAGCGTGGGACAGTTCTTCCTGGGAAATCGCCCCGCCCTGCGCGAGGTTTTTCCGCCGGTTGTAGTTGTCCTGGGCTTTCTGCACCTCGGCCTGTTGCGCGTTGACCTGGGCTTTCATGCCATCAACATTGCTGTACAAGCCGCGCACCTGACGCACGGTGCGCGCCAGTTTCGCCTGCGCACTTTGCAGGCCGACTTCAGCGTCGTTCGGGTCGAAGTTGATCAGCACCTGACCTTCGTGAACCAGATCACCGTCATCAGCACCGATGCTGACCACGGTCCCAGTCACCAGCGGGGTGATTTCGACAACGTTGCCGTTGACGTAGGCGTCGTCGGTGCTTTCGTTAAAGCGCCCGATGAATTCGTGATACGCCCAGACGCCGGCGCAGGCGAGTGCAACCACAACGGCCAGCACCAGCAGCATGACTTTGCGCTTGCGCGGGTTGCCGGTGTCCGGGGTGTTGCCTTGAGCTTGGGTGTTTTCGGCAGTGGCCATGACAATTACCTTGAATTAGTTGTGCGGCGTGGCTGGGCTGGCGTTGGCTGCGGTCAGGGTTTGCCCCTGGAAGCCGCCGCCCAGCGCTTGCATCAGTTGAATCGACAGGTCGATCTGCTCGGCATTGAGGTTGGCCAGTTGACGCTGGGCCTGCAGCAATTGCTGCTCGATGCTGAGCACGTCCAGGTAGTTGCCGATGCCGGAACCGTAACGCTGGACGACGGTGTTGTAAGAATCCTGAGCGATGTCGGTGGCGTGTTGCTGCGCACCGATCTGCCGGCCGATGTCACGCAACTGGTTGATCGTGTCGCTGACATCGCCCAGTGCTTTCACCAGACTTTTGTTGTACTGCGCCACCGCCAGGTCGTAATCGGCGTCGCGCGCATCGAGGTTTGCGCGCAGGCGTCCACCGTCGAAGATCGGCACCGAAATGGTCGGGGCAATGTTGAAGAAGCGACTGGCCGAACCGAACATCGCGTCACCCAACAAGGACTCGGCACCGGCCGAAGCGGTGAGGTTCAGGTTGGGATAGAAGCGGGTTTTCGCCGAGTCGATGTCTTTGCTCGCCGCTTCGACGCGCCAGCGCGCAGCGACCAGATCCGGGCGACGGCCGAGCAGTTCCGCCGGCAACACCGACGGCACAGCGACAGCGCTGGCTTGCAGGACTTTCGGTCGGGCGATTTCGTTGCCGCGATCCGGGCCTTTGCCGAGCAGTACGGCCAAGGCGATCTTGGCGCTGTTCAAGCGTTTTTCTGCGTCGATCAGGCTGGCTTCGGAACTGGCTTCCAGACTCTGGGTTTGCTGGAACTGGTACTGGCTGTCGATCCCGGAACTGAGGCGACGCTGGCTCAGGTCGAGCATCTGCTTGGTGCGTTTGAGGTCTTCGTTGGCCAGGTCATAAACGATGTGCGCCTGACCGAGATCGCTGTAAGCGCGAGCGACGTCGGCGGCGAGTGTCAGTTGTGCAGCCTGACGATCGACCTCAGCGGCGCGAGCCTGGCCCAGTGCGGCTTCCCACGCATCACGCTGGCCGCCCCAGAGGTCGAAGTTGTAATTGAAACCGGCGCTGACGTTACGCACGGTGGCGTAGGCATCGCCCTGCCCCAACGGGTCCTGATCCTTGGCCAGACGCGAGCGGCTGATGCCGGCGCTGGCGTCGAGGGTCGGATAACGCTCGGCATCGGCGGCATACGCGGCGGCGTTGGCCTGATGGGCGCGCGCTTCGGCGATCTGCATGTCCGGGCTGTCGTGCAGGGCTTCGCGGATCAAACCGTCGAGTTGCGGATCGCCGAGGCTGCTCCACCAGTCGCTCTTCGGCCACGCGGCCGGCGACAGGGTCACGCCGGTGAGGGATTGGCTGGCGTTGAGGCTTTTCGCATCAAGGCTTTTGCCTTGAGTGTCGAGGCCGCTGTAGTTGGCGCAGCCGGCGAGGATCATCGCCGACAGCACTAGGGTCAGGCTGCTGCGCAAGGTTTTACCGCTCATTGTGTTCACCTAAGCGCTGGATGGTGATCGGGTCACCGGCTGCCAGCAGGATTTTCTTGAGGATGTATTCCAGGGTTTTCAACTCGTCCGGAGTGACGGCGCCGGCCAGTTCATTCATCGCGTCGGCGCCGATGTGCGGCAGGCGATCGGCCAGTTGCTGGCCTTGTTCGGTCAGCTTGAGTTGCACCTGACGGCGATCGCCTTCGCTGCGCTGGCGAGCGAGGAAGCCTTTCTGCTCCAGACGATCAAGCATGCGTGTCATCGAACCGCTGTCGAGCGACAGATGCCGGCACAGCTCGGCCGGAGTGTCGACGCCGAACTGGGCCATGATGATCAACACCTTGAACTGCGCGGCGGTGATGCCGTGGGGTTCCATGTGGGTGTCGATGATCCGGTCCTTGAGCAGCGCAGCACGGCCAAGCAACAGGCCGAGATGGCAATGTTTGAATTCGTCCGGGGTGAAATGCTTCATTTGCTCACCTAATAACTGCCTAGGCAGTGAATGTATGTCGAGATGTTACTGCCTAGGCAGCGAATGTCAACGCAATAGTTAGGTTGCTTTGCAATTAGTTGACCAATGGACTGGGTTTTTGTGTTGCACAGGCGGACGCCATCGCTGGCAAGCCAGCTCCCACAGGGTCCGTTTCGTACACAATATTCATGTACGACAGAGGAACCTGTGGGAGCTGGCTTGCCAGCGATTGGAGCGACTCGGTGTGAAGCCGGTCAGGAATCGTCGGAAGGCTGCGCAGGTGGCGGCTGCACCGGATGTACCTCACGCCCCCGCAAGGCAGTCGCCACATACCCAAACGCACGCTTGGTCACCGCATAAATGCTGTGCCAGCCCGGCGGTGCCGGCTCGATGGCGGCATGCAACGCTCGCGCATAGTCGAGCACCAGTCCGGGCGTCCAGGCCATCGCCTCGGCGCGTTTGCGCACTTGCGCGGCAACCCAGAACTCGGGGCTGAAGATGACCCGGGCGAAATCCAGCATGCTCGAATGCCCCCGGTTCATCGCCCCTTCCAAGGCCGCTTCGAGGCTATGGGCGACAGCACTGGAACAATTGCGACTGGTCAGGTTGTACGTGCTGTTCTGCCGATACTCCCTCCAGAACGCATGCAATCGCCGGGCGTCGTAGTGAGCAAAACTGACCTGCACCGAAGACGGGCACCAGTCCGCCACCTCGCCGGCATAGTCAGGCAAAAACCTGCCGGCAACATCGTTGTTCGGCGTCGCCCGAAGCAAGCGCACGAAATCCCCCGCCGAACGATCGATGTCGTCCTGCGGGTAATGGCTGATGTAAATGTCCGGGCCACATTCCAGCGCCGCATGGCCGGCGGAGATCACGCCGTTGACGTCGACGGCTGCGATGTAGCGGTTGAGCAGGCGATTGCGCACCAGGGTGTCGTCGACGGTGCCGCTGGGGGTCCAGACGTGAATCACCATCGCGTCACTGCTGGTCGGCGCACTCACTGCAGCAGGACTCGTCAGCGGCAGCTGGTTTTTGAAGCGCACGGCTTGCCGCAACAAGGCGCAACCGGTCAGGAAAAGGCTCATGCCAATGCAAAACGGCACCGTGCCCTTGTACAGCGTCGGATACGGCTCAAGGATAAACACGCCAAAGCCGATTTCGAACAACCCCGCCAGCAGCGACACTTGCCAACCGACAAAGCGCACCACCAGCGCCGCCGCCAACCGAAAACCGCCATCGAGCAAAAAAGCCCCGCCAAACAGCACCGCCAAAATCAGCCCGGCAGCGTGTTGCCGGTCGACGATCAGCAGCCCCAGCAAGAGAAAAGCCAGTCCGCGCGCTCTGCGCAGGGCCGCTGCGGTCCCGGCTTGCGGTGCCGGCACCAGCAGCAGGATCAGCGCTTCGAGCAACAACAGATAGCCGAAGAGATGCAGCGGGAAATACAAAACCCCGTCCAGCGCATCAATGAAGATGCCCACTCCGGCCGCGCCCCAGACGATGCCCGTCAGCGCCAGCGCCGACCAACGCTTGCGGACAAAGTCGTGACCGAGCAAGACCATACTCAAGCGGACCATATGACCTCTCTGCTGCACCGGGGCCGCACAACCAGCACGGATTTCAGGCTGTGCTGAGTCTAATACATCGCCGCGTTTGCGCAGGCGCGGGAACGTGTTCTAAGAATCGCCTGATGTCCATCGGTATACAGCGTGTTTAACGTACGCCGCTCTTTGGCCGACACGTATAGCCCTTTTCATGAAGCGAATAACTCTGCAGCGCCCCCTGCTCACTCTTGCCGCAGCGACGTTGCTGACCTGCGCGGCGGACGCGATGGCGGCGAATTGTAGCTTCAACGGTTCCCCTTCCACGCAAACGCTCAGTTACGGCGGCAGCCTGGCCAATGGCGGCCTTACCATCCCCGCCGACACACCGGATGGCACGGTGGTTTATCAGGAAACCGCACAGCAATCGAACTCGCACAGTTGGTCGTGCAATGCGAGCTCGTTCTACGGAATAGCGGTCAATCCCGCGTTTGGCACCCCGACCAGTACCGTAAGGACCTTCCCGCTGGGCAAGACCGGGCTGTCGTTCCGTATCTGGATGGGTATGCTGGATCGCTATGAGCCCTCGCTCTTTTCGGTCGCCCCGAAAGGCTACGGCGTCGCGTCAGGCTCGATTCGCCTGGAAATCGTCAAGTCAGGCCCGTTGGCGGCGCAGATCACGATACCGGCCGGCAACCTGGCCAGCCTGAAAGCCGGCGAGCTGATTCTGAATAACTTCAATCTGGCCAATGCGCTGGTGTTGAATGCAGCCTCCTGCCAGACCCCTTCCGTCCCGGTCGCGATGGGCGATGACTATCAACTCCAGGAGTTTAGCGACGCGGGCGCCAAACCCCGCACCGTGCGCTTCGACATTGCCCTGAATCAGTGCCAGACCGGCATCAAGAAAGTCACCTATTCACTCAAAGCCACCACGCCCGTCATCGACGCGACCAAGGGCATCGTCGCGCTCAATAGCACCTCCACCGCCAGCGGCATTGGCCTGCAATTGATGAACGATGTCGGGCAGCCGATCGCATTCGATACCACCTACCCGTTCAACGCCTTCACCACCACCGGCACCGATTTCAAGATCCCGTTTACCGCCGCGTACTACCGTCTGCCCACGGGCGAACTCAAGGCCGGCAGCGCCAACACCGAGGTCACCTTCATCGTCAACTACCTCTAGCATTCTAAGGATCGTCTGATTTTCCCCTCTCCCTGCCCTCCCTAGAGTGCCGGGATGAGACTGAAGAACTACCTCCATCAGATCAGCCCGCTCCTGTCCTCGCCCGATGCGGCGCGGCGCCTGCTGCGCATTTTTGCCCTGGTGCTGCTGGTGGGCATTCTTGGCGGCGTCTACAGCTTCCTGCTGTTTACCTTCAACAATGAGATTTCCCAACGGCGCAGCTACATGAGCAGCGCCATCGCTGAGGCGCATACCTTTTTCACCACCCGCGAAGCGCTGCTGGAGAGCCTGAGCCTGTCGGCCACACGCAAGGCGAAAATAAACGTGCCGGTGTCCGAAGAAGAAATCCGTTTGCTGCTAGGGCAAACGCCGGGCAAGCAATGGAGCATCTGGCTGACCCAGCGCATGCGCGATTACCTGAAAGCCAAGCAGCTCAATCTGCTGTATGTCAGCAATGGCGGTCATGTATTGCGGCTATACAACGCGACGCCGCTGGTCGTCGGTTTGCCACAGGCCACGCTGGATCAGTTGGAAGCGCTCAAGCTCACGGCGACCTTGTCGGAACTGTGGCTAACCCATGCCGCAGACGGGCACTCGCGGCTGTACATCTTCATCCGCCTGGATGAACGCGACGTCCACTCCGGCTGGCTCGGTCTGGAAATGGACGACCGTGAAGTCTCCAATGCCCTGAGCGACCACAGTGCCGGCGAGTTCACCATGTTCAACTCCCAAGGCAAACCGCTGTTCAGCAACAGCCACAAACCACCGCCAGAACAGCACCTGCCGTTGCTGCGACAACAGGATTTCTTCGGCTTCGTCGGCGATGGCTGGATGCCCGAGCAATTGGTGTTGCGCAAGCAGCTGAAATCCTCGGACTGGCAGCTGACTTACTCCATCGACTTGCTGGCGGTACTGCGCGCCCTGTGGCCGCAAATGCTCGGCGCGCTGCTGTTCTGCGTGTTGAGTATCAGCCTGGTGTGCCTGTTGGTCCGTCGTCTGGAGCATCGTTTCATCACCCCGGCGATCCAGCGCATTCAGGCGCTGGTGGAAAGCGAACTGTTCAGCCGCGACGTGATTCAGACCGCGCCGGTGGCGCTGTGCGTGTTGCGCCGCAGTGACGGTCAAGTGGTGCTGGATAACACCCTCGCGCGGCAATGGCTGGGCCAGTGCAGCGAGCAACTGGGGGCTGGCTGGATCCGCGATGCGTTTGACGAAAACACGCCTTGCCTGACCGATTACTTCGAGACCGCCGACGGTCGTCACCTGTACCTGAGCTGCGCCCCCACCCGCTACAAGGGCGAAGACGTCTTGCTCTGCGCGTTCAGCGATATCAGCGCACGCCGGCAGATCGAAGCAGCGCTGGAACACGCGCGCCAATCGGCCGATGCCGCCAACGAAGCCAAGACCTTGTTTCTGGCGACCATGAGCCACGAAATCCGCACCCCGCTCTACGGTGTATTGGGCACCCTGGAATTGCTCGCACGCACGCAGCTGGACACTCAGCAGAAAAGTTACCTGCGCGCGATCGAAGGATCATCGGCTACGTTGCTGCAGTTGATTTGCGACGTGCTCGATGTATCGAAGATCGAGGCCGGGCAACTGGCGCTGGAGCTGAGCGAGTTTTCCGTCCCGGAACTGGTGCACGAAGTGGTGCAAGGCTATGCCGCCGCCGCGCAAAGCAAAGGCCTGCAACTCTATGCCTGCCTCGATCCGCAACTGCCCGATTGCCTGCTGGGCGATGTCAGCCGCGTACGGCAGATCCTCAATAATCTGTTGAGCAACGCGGTCAAGTTCACCGATTCCGGGCGCGTGGTATTGCGGGTCAGACTGCTCGCTCGCGAAGGCGAACGCGTGAGCCTGCAATGGCAGGTTTCCGACACCGGCAAAGGCATCGCCCATGACGATCAGGCGTTCATTTTCGAGCCGTTCTACCAGACCGCCGGCAACACCAACGTGGTCGCCGGCACCGGCCTCGGCCTGCCCATTTGCCTGCGGCTGACGCACTTGATGAATGGCACCCTGCGCATGGTCAGCGAACCGGGCCTGGGCAGCAGTTTTTCCCTCAGCGTGCCGCTGGAGCAACGCAGCGGCAACGCACCCTCTACTGCTTTGCCGCCCTTGGCTGCGGACCTCGTCTATGTCGTTTCGCCTGTGCGCGAGCTGGCCGACAGCATCAGTGGCTGGTTGCGCCGCTGGGGCGCCCGCGCGCATATCGGCGCACCGGATAGCATCGAGCCGGATTCGACGGCGCTGCTGCTGGAGCTGTATCCCGCAGCCTTCGGACAGCGCCCGAACCTGCCTTGGCATGGGCCGCGCGTACTGGCCAGCGGTGACGGCGCCCATGAGCCGCAATTCAGCGGCGACGGCTGGCAGGTCAATCTGAATGATCTGCTGGCGATTCAACGGGCCGTTCGCCAGGCCCAGAGCGGCCAGATTATCCACCGTCCGCCAGACACTGAAGCCCATGCCCTGCGCCCGTTGCACCTGCACATTCTGGTGGCCGAAGACAACGTCATCAATCAACTGATCCTGCGCGATCAGCTCGAAGAACTGGGCTGCACCGTGGCGCTGGCCAGCGATGGCGAAGAGGCCTTGTCGCACTGGCGCGATGCTGCGTTCGACATCGTCCTGACTGACGTCAACATGCCCCGTCTCAACGGCTACGAACTGGCCAAAGCCCTGCGGCGCCTCGGTTGCAGCATCCCGATCATCGGCGCGACCGCCAACGCCCTGCGCGGTGAGGACGCGCTGTGTCTGGCTGCGGGCATGAATCACTGCCTGGTCAAACCTTTTACGCTACGAGCCTTGTTCGCTGTCCTGGCTCCCTACGAACGAGTCGCCCATGAAGCCCTGTAGCATTTTGATTGTCGAAGACCACCCCTTCCAGCACCTGTATTTGCAGAACCTGTTCAGCGAGTTGGGCGACTTCGATCTGGCCTGTGCGAGGGACGGCGAAGAGGCACTGGACTGCCTGAAACAACGCGACTTCGATCTGGTGCTCACCGACCTGCTGATGCCGGGCATGGACGGTGTGCAATTTATTCAGGGCCTCGCCGCGCAGCGTTCGCGCCCGGCACTGGCGATCATGAGCGCCGCCTCACGGCGCATGCTGATGGGCGCGAGCCTGGTGGCGAGCAACCTGCAGGTGAAAGTCATCGGGCTGATTTCGAAACCGGTGAATGCGGCCGCCCTGCGCTGCCTGATTGATCAATTGCAGGCGCTGCGCCAGAGCGTCCCGGCGGCGAGCCATCCCGGCATCGATCGCCAGAGTATCTGCAACGCCCTCGACAACGGTGAACTGCAAGCCTGGTTTCAACCGAAGAAGGCTTTGAACAATGGCCGGATCGTCGCCGCCGAAGCGCTGGTACGCTGGAATCATCCTGAACATGGCACGCTGTTGCCCGGTGTATTTTTGCCGGCGTTGATTGCTTTTGGTCTCGAAGAGCCGTTGCTCTGGTGCGTGCTGAAACAAGCGATCGCCGCCCAAGCGATCTGGCGCGAGCAGGGTTATGACATTCCGGTCTCGGTCAATCTGCCCACGCACTTGCTCAACAGCCACGACCTGCCCGACCGCATTCTCGCTTTCGTGCTTGCCCATCAGGGCTTGCCCGCGCGGATCTGTTTCGAATTGATGGAGTGCTCGGTGCCCGACGACATCAGCAACTTCTACGCCGGCGCGTGCCGCTTGCGGATCAAAGGTTTTGGCCTTTCGCAAGACGATTTCGGCAAGGGCTACAGCTCGTACATGAACCTGGTGTCGGCGCCGTTCACCGAACTGAAAATCGACCGTGCTCTGGTACAAGGCTGCAATGCCAACGCCGAACTCGCGCAAGCCCTGACCAGCATTGTCAGTCTCGGTCGCCAATTGGGCCTGACGGTGGTGGCCGAAGGTGTAGAAACCGCACAAGAACTTGCTCTGCTGCGTAAAATCGACTGCACTCAGGTTCAGGGTTTCCTGATCTCCCACGCCGTTTCAGCCGATCAGTTCCAGCACTTGCTGACCCACGACGGGCCGGCGACTGCCTATTGAGCGGCACGTGGCTGTTGTTGAACGTCGCTCGCTACCGAGGTCACTGTGTCCCAAGGCTGCCCCATCACCGCTGGTCAGGCGCTGTAATGCCGCATACCAATGCATTTCTGGACAAACTGGCCAGCAGTTCGCTGCGTTTGAACAAAAGTCTGCTGCTGCTCGGCGCCCTGGTGTTGCTGCTGTTTGGCATCAGCTATCTGGGCGTGCAGCGCATGCTCGAAGAGCAGCGCGACACTCTGCAGTTTCACTTTGCCCGGTTGATGGAGAACATCCACGAGCAGGAAGTGTTCCTGCGCGATATCTCCCAGGCCAGTGCCAAGGGTCGATATTTCCCTTTGGTGGTGTTGCCCACCTATTCGCAAAAGCTGCTGCCCGATGAAGGCCCGAATATCTATGAAGGTCGCGGCTTGCCGTTTTCACTGCCGTTCAGTGTAAAGATCGATCCGAACAGAATCGCCGCCGACCAATACCCCAAGGTTTTCGCGCTGGGCAGTTATCTGGCCGCCTACTACAGCGCGTTCTGGGCGGCCTCGCACTATCAGTCGCCGCAAGTGATCCTGCTCAATGGCCCCGACAACTTCGACGTGGCCGTGCCCTCCGCCGGGCGCTTGCGCGGTGCAGGCCCGATGCAGATCGGCGCGTTTGCCCAAGTCATGAGCCAGGTGAACCAGCATGCACGCGAGCAGTCATCAGTCGCTGATCATCAAGTGCATTGGGTGCCCTACCCATCTACTCAGGACAGCGAGGCAACACCGACGCTGCTGGCCTACGTCAGGATCAATCTGCTGCAGCCAACGCTGACCATCGAGGGCGCCGATTCCTGGGTGGTGCTCGGCACGTTGCTGAAACTGTCTCAGGTCAACAACATCGAGCGATTGATGGAGTGGTCGATTTACGATGACTTCACCTTGATCACCCCGGTCGGCGTGGTCTTGACCGGCGCACACAGGCCCGACCAGGTACTGGATGAGGGGATCAATTTCAGCCGCGACGGTCTGGTGTTCAAGCTCAGCAGCCCCGGCGCACAGCACTGGACCGCGATCTACGTCATCAGCCTGCGCAGTTTTCTCAGCTATGCGTTGTGGCCATTGCTGTGCCTCGTGGCGGTGGTGCTGGCGTTGCTTGGTTGCGGTCGGGTCATCAATCGCTGGTACACCGCGCGCGTGATCATCCCCGCGCAAAGTGCGCACGCGAGCATCGCCGAAAGCGAGGCGTTCAGCCGTGCGGTGATCGACACCGCACCGACCGGCCTCTGTGTGATTCGCCGCAGCGATCACCACGTGCTCCTGGAAAACCAGCGCGCCCAGCAATGGCACGACAGCAGCCGGTTGATGAGCCTGCTCAAGTCACACAGCGAGTCCGGCCATGCCGATCTCGAGATCGACGGGCGTCATCTGCATCTGGCTTTCGTCTCGACGCGCTATCAAGGCCAGGATGCCTGGTTGTGTGCGTTGCATGACGTGACTCGGCATATCGAAGACGCGGCCGCCCTGGAAGAAGCCCGTCAGGCCGCCGACTCGGCAAATCAGGCCAAGAGTCGCTTCCTCGCCACCATGAGCCATGAAATTCGCACCCCGCTCTACGGCGTGCTGGGCACCCTCGAATTGCTCGGCCTGACATCGCTCGCCCCGCGCCAGCAGGATTATCTGGACACCATCCAGCGCTCCTCCGCCAGCCTGTTCAAGCTGATCAGCGATGTGCTCGATGTGTCGAAGATCGAGGCCGGGCAAATGACCCTTGAGCTTCAGGACTTCTGCCCGCTGGAGCTGACTGAAGATGTCGTGCGTACTTACAGCGCCTTTGCCCGCGCCAAAGGCCTGCAACTGTATGCCTGCATCGATTCGGGCTTGCCGGATCAACTGCGCGGTGACCCGTTGCGCATCCGCCAGATCCTCAACAACCTGCTGAGCAACGCGATCAAGTTCACCGACAACGGCCGCGTGGTATTGCGCGTGCGGGTGGTGCAAAACGCCGCTGGCAACGCCGACGTACAGTGGCAGGTCAGCGACTCGGGGGTGGGGATTTCCCAAGCGCAGCAACAGCAATTGTTCGACCCGTTCTATCAGGTCAACGACGCCGACAGTCAGGCCGGCGCGGGTCTGGGCCTGGCCATTTGCAAATGGCTATGCGAGTTGATGCGAGGGAGGTTGAGCGTGGTCAGCGAACCGGGACTGGGCAGCAGCTTTACCCTGCAACTCACGCTGGAGAACGTGCCGGGCGCATTGCCCGACTGCCCCGCTTTCGTGGCCGGAAGCCCCGCCGTTTATGTACGTGCCCCCGTCAGTGAACTGGCGCAGCACCTCATCGCCTGGCTCAATCGTTTTGGGCTTGATTGCCGCTTGATAACGTCCGAAATGCCGCCACCCTCTGCGCTGCTGGTGGACCTCACCCCTCTCGACAACGCCCCGCACTGGAGCGGGCCTCGGATCGTCGCCGTAGCGGGCGGCCCCAATCCGGCGCAGTCAAATGGCTCTGACTGGGCGGTCGACGCCGACGATGTCCGCGCGATTGCCTGGGCGATTCATCTGGCACAACACGGCGCCAACGCGCAGCGCCCCGCCTCGTTGCAGGCAAAGACCCGACCGTTGAATTTGCAAGTGCTGGTGGCCGAAGACAACGTAATCAACGCGGCGATCATCAAGGAACAACTGGAAGCCCTCGGCTGCTCGGTGGTCGTCGCTGCGAATGGCGAACAGGCCCTGGCGCAGTGGGCGCCCGGCCGCTTCGATCTGCTGCTGACCGACGTCAACATGCCGGTCATGAATGGTTACCGACTCGCCGAGGCCGTACGCCAACAGGACGCGACGCTGCCGATCATTGGCGTCACCGCCAACGCCCTGCGCGAAGAAGGCGAACGCTGCGCCGCCGTCGGCATGAACGCGTGGATGGTCAAGCCGCTGAACCTCGCTACCCTGCGTACGCAACTTGAGCAATATTGCAAAATCGCTGTGGCCCCCGTTATCGATGCCCCGCCGTCGCTATCTGCAAAAATGCGCGAGTTGTTTGTCACCACCCTGCGCCAGGATATTCAGACCACCCTGGCGGCACTGGATGCGGCCGACGCCAACAGCGTGGCGCAGCAACTGCACGGCATGGCGGGGGCGCTAGGGGCAGTGCAGATCAACGCCTTGGCCAGCGCGTTTGTCGAGCTGGAATGCCGCTTGACCGGCATGGCCGTGACGCCCGCTCTGGCCGTGGCGGTGCGACAAAATCTGACGCGGCTGCAAGATCTGCTCGACTCCCTCGAATAACTTCACTCTGGATAAATCACTCATGGAAACCTTCAACGTTGTCATTGCCGATGATCATCCCATCGTGCTGCTGGGGGTGCGGGAACTGGTCGAGCGTGACCAACGCTTTCGCGTGGTGGGCGAAGCCGTTGGCTCCGATGAGCTGATCAAGCTGCTGGAGACCAAGCCTGTAGATCTGTTGATCACCGACTTCAACATGCCTGCCGATTCGACCTACGGTGACGGCCTGAAACTGGTGGAGTACCTGATAAGGCACTTTCCCAAGGTTCGAGTGCTGGTACTGACGATGATTTCCAATCCATTGATCCTGACGCGCCTGCAGGAACTAGGTGTGCTGGCGGTCATTCAGAAAAACCAGCTGCACGACGAAATCGAGACAGCACTCAAGGCCATTGCCAAAGGCAGCCCGGTGCGCTGGCAGGCACCCGCGCCGACATCCGTAGTGAACGACGGCGCCGATCTGGATGAACGCTTTTCCCGGCTGTCGGCCAAGGAACATGAAATCCTGCGTTTGTTCGTGCAGGGCCAGGGCGTCAACGACATTGCCCGTTACTTGAACAGAAGTGCCAAAACCATCAGTACGCAAAAAATATCGGCAATGCGCAAACTTGAAGTCGGCAGTGATCAGGAGTTATTGACTTACTGCATCGAGCGCAACTTGTTCAATTAATAGCAAGGGATACCTTTCTGCAACTTTCGTGCATCTAGGAATCGTCTGATGTTCGCTCGGTAATTGGCGTTTTATTGTGTTGCTTTAACCCCACCAATGGAAAAAGCAACATGAAAAAGTTGTCCCAAACACTTCTCGCCCTTTCGATGTTCGCTGCCGCAGGTAACGCCCTGGCCGCTGACCCGGTCGTGCCAACCAAGGCCGGCAGCGGCACCATCAACTTCACCGGCACCATCAACAATGACGCCTGCTCCGTAGAAGGCGCCGGCAGCAACAAAACCATTTCGGTCGCCATGGGCGAAGTGTCGATCAAGGACATGGGCACCGCCACTGCACCCAAAGGCAACGGCACTTTGAGTGCCGAGAACTTCGACATGAAGATCAACTGCAACGCCGGCACCAAGGTCGCCATGATCTTCGAACCGACCAAGGGCGCAGGTTCGGGCATCGTGGCCGGGACCAAAGTGCTGAAGCTGATCGACGGTCTGGGCGCTGCCAAGAACGTCGGTATTGCCTTGCTCGATTCCAACGGTGCGTTGATCGACCTGAGTTCGCCCGCCGCGGCGAAGATCGAAAACACCCTGCAGGACAGCAACACCACGCTGAAATTCTCGGCCGCCTACGTCACCACTGCTGACGTCGCAACGGTCGTTGCCGGTCGCGGCGACGCCACCCTGCCGTTCACCCTGCAATACGAATAACCCGCGCGACTAATCGAGCCCAGTGCGGGGCCGCTCGGCCCCGTGCTTTCAATCACTTGCGCGGTACCCATCATGTTTTATCGTCACTCATTGTCCTTTTGCGCAGGCCTGCTGGGCCTGTTCGTGGTCAATCAGGCCACGGCCGGCATTTCCTTGAGCAGCACCCGTCTGGTCTTCGACGGCCAGCACAAAGAAGCCGGCATCACCGTGCGTAACAGCGGTGCAGATGTCCTGGTCCAGTCGTGGATCGACACTGACGCCAGCGAATCCGCTTCCGTGCCGTTTGCAGTCACACCGCCGTTGGTGCGCGTCAGCGGCGACGAACAGCAAATACTGCGGGTCATCTACGAGGGCACCGGCATGCCGAGCGACCGCGAATCGGTGGTCTGGCTCAACGTGCAGGAAATCCCCCAGAACGCGAAGACCCAGAACACTCTGCAACTTGCCGTGCGCCAGCGCATCAAGGTGTTCTTCCGCCCGGCCGGCCTGAAAAACAACGCCTATCTGGCACCGGGTGAATTGACCTGGCGCTTGGCCGAGCGTGCCGGCAAAAGCGTGCTGGTGGTGAACAATCCCGGCCTGTATCACGTGTCGATTGCCGATATCACCCTGCAATCCGGCGCACTCAGCGAGCACCCGTTTGATTCGATGATGATTGCCCCCGGCGAACGCAAAGAGTTCGCCCTCAAACAACTTCATTCAACTAATGCGGCAAATTTGTTGTTCAGCAGCATTAATGACTATGGCGCACAAGATCGTTTTACCGCGCAACTTTCCAACAGCGCCGACGCCAGCGCCAGTCCAAAGAAAGAAACGCCATAACTCGCGAATCGCTCTGATCGCACACTTTCACTGTATTTCTCTTCGCTCCGTTAGTTCGTATCGGAGGTGATATAGGGTTCCTGCATGTTTTTACTCAAACGCGACGGCTTGACGTCGTTGTTGATCGCCTCGGCTATCAGCACGGCGTGCCAGGCTGACGGCGATGAACAGTTCAACACGTCGTTTCTGCAAGGTGCCGCGTCGACTGTCGATGTGCAATCGCTGCTCGCCAGCAACAGCGTGTTGCCCGGCAACTACCGGGTTGACCTCTACAGCAACGACACGCTGGTCGGTCGTCGCGACATCGACTTCCGCCGCCACCCCGGCAACGGCAAGATCCAGGCCTGCCTGACCCTGGAGATGGTCCAGCAGTTGGGCGTCGACATCGCCAAGTTGCAGGCCAGCGGCAAACTCGACGCCGACGACCCGAACGCCTGCCTCGACCTGCCCGCACTGATCGAGCATGCCAGCGTGCGTTACGACGTGCCGCGCTTGCGCCTGCTGGTCAGCGTGCCGCAAAGCGCCATGGAACGCGGTCGACGGGGTTATGTCGACCCGGCGTTGTGGGACGAAGGCGTGCCGGCGGCGTTTATTAACTATCAGCTGAGCAGCAACCGTAACAGCACGCAGACCGCCGACACCATTTCCAATAACGTCGGCCTGCGCAACGGCATCAACCTCGGTGGCTGGCGCTTGCGCAATGAGTCCAACTTCAACAGCAGCACCGGCCAGCCGAGCACCTTCAAAAGCAACCGCAGCTACCTGCAACATGACCTGACCGCGTTGAAAGGCCAGTTCAGTGCCGGGGATATTTTCTCCGACGCCGACCTGTTCGACAGCGTGCGCTATCGCGGCCTGAAACTGGCCTCCGATGACGGCATGCGCGCCGACAGCGAACGCGGCTATGCGCCAGTGATTCGCGGGATTGCTCAGTCCAGCGCGACCGTGGAAATTCGTCAGAACAATTACATGCTCTACAGCGCCAACGTGCCTCCGGGCCCTTTCGAGATCAGCGATATCTATCCGAGCGGTTCCAACGGCGATCTGGAAATCACGATTATCGAGGCCGACGGCCAGCGCCGGGTGACGGTGCAGGCGTTTTCCAGCCTGCCGATCATGGTCCGCCAGGGGCAGTTGAAATACAGCGTCTCGGCCGGCCGCTACAACAGCAACAGCGATGATCAGCAATCGCCGCAGTTTGTCAGCAGCACGCTGGCCTATGGCATCAGCAGCAACTTGTCCGGCATTGTCGGCGTGCAAGCGACCGAAAATTTTCAGGCGCTGTCCGTTGGCGCGGGGCGCAATACGCCGATCGGCGCCGTATCGCTCGACGTGACGCATTCCGCCAGCCGCACCTTTGGCCAAGTGGTCAAAGGCAACAGCTTGCGCGCGCTGTACGCCAAGACATTTACCGGTACCGACACCAGCTTCACCCTCGCCGCCTATCGCTATTCGACCGAGGGTTATCGCACCCTCACCGATCACGTCGAGGAACTGAGCCACGAGGGCGAAAAACGCACGGGCAACTCGAAAACCCGTACCGACCTGACCGTCAACCAGAGCCTGGGGACTAACCAGCAATATGGCAGCGTTTACCTCAACGCCAGTGACCAGCGTTATTGGGGGCGCGGCGGATCGCAAAGCCTGTCGGCGGGTTACAGCAACTATTGGGGCGATGTCAGCTACAACCTCGGCGCGACTTACACCAAGGATGTCGGCAACTATGGGCCGGCGAACAATGACACTCTGGTCAACCTGTCACTGTCTTTCCCGCTGGGTTCAAAACCGCGCGCGCCCCGTGCCTTTGTTTCCGCGAGCACACAGAAAGCCACCGACAGCACTCAGGTCGGGATCAACGGCTACCTGACGGAAGACAGCGACACTTATTATTCGGTGCAAGGCGGCAACAGCAGCACCGGTGGCAGCAGCGGTTCGGTCAACCTCAGCACCCGCACCTCGGTGATGGACATCAGTGCCGGTTACAGCCAGGGGCGCGGCTACAACTCGCAGAATCTCAATCTGGCCGGCTCGATCGTCGGCCACGGCGGCGGGATCAACCTCGGGCAAACCGTGGGCGAGACGTTTGCGCTGGCGCAGGTCGAAGGGGTTTCCGGGGTAAAGATCGGCAGTTTCTCCGGGGCGAAAACCGGTCGTAATGGCTATGCCGTGGTGCCCAATGCGCAACCCTATCGGGTCAACTGGATCAACCTCGACACCCGCGATCTGGGCGGCGATATTGAAATCGATAACGCGACCCGGCAAGTGGTGCCGCGCCGTGGTGCGGTGGTGCTCGCGCGCTATGCCAGCAAGACCGGGCGCCGCGTGCAATTTGCCTTGTTCGATGCTCAGCACCAGCCAATCCCGTTTGGTGCGTCGCTGGAAGATGCCGCCGGTAAGCAACTGGCGATCTCCGACCCAAGTGGCAAGGCGCTGGCACTGGTGGAAAGCGACACCGGCACGCTGACCATCAACTGGCAAGGCCAGCGCTGCGAGGCGTCGTATGCACTGCCCGAGCGGGACAAGGCATTGAACTACGAACGAGCTTCACTGGTATGTCGCCTGCCCACAGCTAATTTGCTGTAAACACAAAATCCTTGCCCACCACAGATCAGTGTAGGAGTGAGCCTGCTCGCGATAAGGCCATCAGCCGCACCATTGATATCGACTGAAAAAACGCCATCGCGAGCAGGCTCACTCCTACAGGGGAACGCATTCCAAATGTAGAAGTGAGCCTGCTCGAGATTGGAGCGACTCGGTTCAGGAGAAAGCGCGCGTTAGAAATCGCGCTTGTAAAAGATATCCAGCGAACTCGCCACACCACTCGCCGCCTCGACATAAACCTTCTTGCTCAGCTTGTAGCGCAGCGCAATGGTGCTGGCCGGTTCAAACACGCCAACGCCATAACGCAAACTGAGCTTCTCGGTAATATTGCCGCTGGCCACCACGCTGGTGGCATCGCCGCTGCCTGCGGTATCGAGCTGGAAATCCTGAATCCCCAGATCCTTGGCCAGGCTGCTGGTGACCCCGGAGCTGCCCATCAAGCCCAACCCCAACGCCGCTTGCGCGAGCATGTTGTTGTCTTCGCCGTTGGTGCTCAACGGTCGGCCCAAGACCAGATACGACAGCGCCTGCTCCTGGCTCATCGCCGGCTCGGAGAAGATCTGCGTGGTCGGCTGCTCGGCGCTGCCGCTCAGGCGAATACCGGCGATCACGTCGTCGGTCTGGCGAATCGCTTCGATGTCCAGATACGGCTGATCGAGGGGGCCGGCGAACAACAGACGTGCACGGCGCACTTGCAGGCGCTGGCCGTAGGCACTGTAGCGGCCGTCGTTGAGCCACAGTTCGCCACGGGTGTCCATGTTGTCGCCGATGTGCACATGACCTTGCACGTTGGCGGTCAGGCCAAAACCGGCGAAGGCCAGTTTGTCTTCACCGACCACCACGTCGATGTCCATTTTCATCGCCAGCGGCGGTTTGCCCTCTTCGGTCTGCGCGCCGACGATGATCGTGTCATCGGAGACTTTTACCGTTGATGGCGGCAATTCACGCACGGTGATTTCACCTTTGGGCACCTGCACTTTGCCGGCGATCTTCAGTTCGTCGCCGGCCATGGAAATCTTCAGGTCCGGCGCCATTTCCAGCTTGGCATACGGCTCGACGGTGACCGGCAATTGCGTGCCCTTCAGCGCCAGATCGACCACCAGCGCCTGACCCCAGGCGACGTTACCGGTCAGGCTGCCCTGCCCGCTCTTGCCGCTTTTCCAGCCGCCGTCGAGGCGTACCGATTCGCCGGCAATCAGGGCGGTGAGTTGCAGATTCTGCAGCTCCATCGGCAACTCGGCGCCGGACACTTCGCCGTCGCTGAGTTGCACGGTGCCGTTGACCAGCGGTGCAAGCAATCCGCCGGAAATCGTCCCGCTGCCGTTCAGGCGCCCGGTGAGTTTTTCGACCATCGGCACGAACGGCCGCGCCACCGACAGGTCCAGCCCGCTGAGGCGGAACGAGCCGCTCAGCGGTTTGTTTTTCGGCAGTGGATTGAGCTGTGCCTGCACCAGCAACTCGCCGAGTTTGCCGCCGACGAAATTCAGTTCGGTGTCGACGCGTTTCGGCGTCAGTTTGCTGGTGAGTTTCAGGGTCTGGTACGGGAAGTCCAGCCACTGATCCTTGTCCTTCATGCGCAAGGTGCCGCCGCTGGCGTCGATGCTGACCACGCCGTTCGGGCCGCTGGCCGGCAGATCCAGTTGCAGATCGGCATTGAGTTTGCCTTGCCAGGCGAAGTCTTTCGGCAACCATTGCGCCAGACTTTCGATCGGGAATTGCTTGAGGTGGTAGCGCAGTTTCGGCTCCGGCATCAGGCGCTGATCTTCACCGCACAGGCTGGCATCGCCGGACATCCAGCAATGCGCGCCGAAGTTGATTTTGCCGTCAGCCAAGCGTTCGAGTTTTGCCGGATTCTGCAGTTTCCAGTCCTGGCCGCCGGCCTGAATGTCGCCACTGGCCAAACGGCCGCGCCAGTTGCCCTTGTCCAGATTGCCGTCCAGACCAAGGGCCAGTTTCAGCTTCGGCCCGATCAGGTCGAGGTCGAGTTTCTGCTTTTTGATATCGCCCTGAGCGCTGGCGGTCAGCGTGCCCAGCGATGTGTCGCCGGCTTGAATGCCAGCGCCTTTCAGATCGATCTTCGCCCGCTGCGCACTGTCGAGGGTGGCGTCGAGGTTGAGGCTTTGCAGGCGATTGTCCTGAAACGCCAGTTGCGAACCTTGCAGGTCGAGCTTGCCCTGCGGCGCCTTCAACGTACCGGCCACATTGACCTGCCCGTTGACCTGCCCGCGCAGTTGCGGCCAGAGCTGAGCCAGACGCGACAGCTTGATATCGATCTGCCCGGTGAGTTTCTGTTGCAGGCTGCCCTTGCCGCTGATGCTGTTGTCGCCGAGACGGATTTGCAGAGCGTTGAGATTCCACTGTTCGCCAGCGCCGTCAGCCTTGGCCTGAAGGATCGCCGGTTGACCGCGCAGTTTGCCTTTCAAGTCGAGGTCGGCGGTCAGGCTCAGACGTTCGTTCTTCATTTCGCCTTGGCTTTTCAGCGGTCCAGCCAACGTGCCCGGCAACTCGGCGACCCAGTACGCCGGGTTGAGCGCCGACAGCTCCAGCGCCGTGTCCCAGGCAATGCCGTCGGCGAACTGGACGTTGACGTGCCCTTCAGCCTTGCCCTGCCCGGCTTCCATTTTCAACTGCGGCAAAGCGATCTGTTTAAGGCTGCCGCTGAACGGACTGCTCAGGGTAAACGCACCCGCCGGGCCATCCATTGCGGCGGCGAAGTTGCCGAGGTATTGGCCGTCGGTGTAGGAGACTTCGCCAGTAAACGTACGCAAGGCGACTTGTGGCTCGTCGATTTCGTTATAGAGACGATGCCACGGGAAATCCTGCCAGTTGATATTGGCTTGGGCGCTGAGGCCTTTGCTCCAGTCGACGCTGCCGGTGAGTTTCAGGCTTTGCTTGTCGTTGGCCGTCAGGTCGAGACCGGCAATCTGTGCGCCGCTGGCGTCGACTTTGCCTTGGAGCAGCAGCGCCACCGGGCCTCTATCGGCGGGCAGCGTGGCGTTGCCGTTGAGCTGGTAACCGTTTTTCAGGTCGCCTTCGCCGGTCAACAGCAATTGATTGAGTTGCAGGGTGTCTGGTAAATCAGCGCTCGGTTTGAACGCGTCGCTGGTGATGCGCACTTTGGCCGGCAGGTTTTCCGCCAGCGGTTGCAGTTCGCCGCTCAACTGGCCGTCGAGGTAACCCCGGCTGTCGGCGTACAGATTGAGGGTTTTCAGCAGGTCGCCGTCAACCTTCAACGCTAGTGTCCACGGTCCCGTGCCCGGCGATGGAAGCGTCAGGTCTCCAGCGATGTTCAGCGGCCAGTTACCGGTCGGCGTGAGTGTGCCGGACAGGTTCAGGCTGAGGTCGTCGCGCTGCAATTTCACGCTGTCGATCCGCATGCCTTGGGCGGTCCAGTGCGCCGCCAGTTGCAAGCCCTTGAGCTGTTCGCTGCCGTTGAACAGCAGGCTGCCGACCTGCACGTCGCCCAGTTCGATGGCCACCGGCAATTGCAGATCCGGCAGTTTGATCGGGCCGCTCTCGGTGGTTTCTTCGCTCGGCGGGAATTGCAGAATGACCTGATCAGCCTTGAGCTGTTCGATGCACAAGGTCATGCGCGTCAGGCACAGCGGTGACCAGGCGAAGATTGCCTTGTTCAGTTCGACGCGGCTGCTGTCCTGCTGCCACAACAGATGATCGGCGCTCCATTGCCCGCCGAGGCGACCCTGGAAATTCTCGACACTGAGCCCCGGCACGAGACCCAGCACCCAACGGCTGCCGGCCTGCGTGCCGAGCACAGCGGTGACGCTCAATACAATCAACAACACCAGCGCCAGCAGCGTCAGCGCCGTAATTTTCAAACCACGCTTCACAGCTCAGGCCCCATGGAAAAGTGCAGCCGGATGCCGCCATCGTCGTCGAGTGCGTGGGCCAGGTCGAGGCGGATCGGCCCGACCGGCGAGACCCAGCGCACACCAATGCCGACCCCGGTCTTGAGGTTCGGCAGTTCGAGTTTGTTGAACGAGTTGCCCTGGTCGACGAAAGTCGCGACGCGCCATTTCTCGGCGATCGAGTATTGATACTCGACGCTGCCAGCGACCATGTAACGCCCGCCGATCCGGTCACCGTCGGAGTTTTTCGGCGACAGGCTCTGATAGTCATAACCGCGCACGCTCTGATCGCCACCGGCGAAGAAACGCAGCGACGGCGGAATCGAGTTGTAACCGTTGGTGGCGCTGCCGCCGACCTGCACGCGACCGAGCAAGCGGTGCTTGTCGAACACCGTGGTCAGGCCTTTGACCAACGCCGTGCCATATAGAAGGTTGTTGTCCGAACCCAAGCCTTCCTTTGCCACTTTGCTTTCGAAGCTCAGGCGATAGCCATTGTGCGGGTCGATGCGATTGTCGCTTTTCAGGTACGAGTAACTGATGCCGGGCATCAGCAAGGTGCTCAGGCCCGAGTCATCGCCGAGTTCATATTCTTCGCGCTGCCATTTCAGCGAGATCACCCGCTGCCAGCCGCTCGGTAATTTGCTGTGCCATTCCGGGCCGAAGGTCAGCAGTTTGCTGAGTGTGTCGGAACCGTCGATGTCTTCGAACTGATAACCGCCGGCCCAACGCAGTTTGTCGGTCAGCGGCGGGTCGAGCGGGATGTCATAGAACAGCCCGACGTTTTGCCGTGGCGCCGACAGCTCGGCTTCCCAGCCATAACTATCGCCTTGCGGGTTGACCCAGTGGCGTGTCCAGTTGGCTTTGATGCGCGGGCCGACGTCGGTCGAGTAACCAAGGCCCAGGCCCATGGTGCGCGGCTTGCGTGTGTCGAGTTTGACGTCCACCGGGATCACGTCATTTTTCGCCGTGGTCGGTGCGGCATCGACGCGTACGCCTTCGAAGTAACCGCTCGATTGCAGATCGCGATTGAGCTCAGCGATCAGCTCGGAGTCGTACGGCTCGCCTTCCTTGAACGGCACCATGCGTTGCAGCAGGTCTTCGTCGAACGGCGTGTCGCCTTCGAATTTGACCTTGCCCAACGCATAACGCGGGCCGCTTTCGTAGATCAGTTCGATGTCGGCGACCCCGGCGCGCGGGTCGACCATGAGTTTTTGACGGGTGAAATGGCCACTGAAAAAACCGAAGCGCGAGGCCTGATTCTGAATAAGTCTTTTGGCGTCTTCGTAACGCCCATGGTTGAGCACCGCGCCGGACTTGAGCACGTCGCTTTTCGGTACACGAAAGGATTTGAGGGAGGCAGCCGGGCCGTCGACACGGAGGGTGACGTTGCGCAGGTGAATCGGCTCGCCGGGATCGATGTTCAACACCAGGCGCGGCTTGTCGCCACCCTTGACGTCACTTTCGATCTGCGGCTGGTAGTAGCCCAACGCCTGGGCTGCCTTGCGCGCCTGCTCTTCGGCACCGCGACTGAAGCGCTGCAGGGCTTCTTCGTCGCGATCGCCGAGGCTGCCGATATAGCCTTCTATATTGGCCTTGAGTTCATCGTTGGACGGTTTGATCCGCACATCCAATTCACTTTGCGCCAGCGCCGCGCAGCTGGTTAACAGCATGAGCACGCCACTGGTAAATCTTCCTGGAAACTTCATAGGCGCGGATGCTATCACGGGCTTGGGAGCGTGATAGAACAGGAAATTTCCCGAGAAGTTCGATTGTTATGCTGTTGCAGTTTGTAACACCTGCGGATTGGCGTGGAAAAATACGTGTTCACGCACCGGCCCGACGGCAACTTCGCCGATCTCTTGGTAACCCTGCCTTTTATAGAATTCCAGATAGCGCGGGTTGCCAGTGTCGAGCACCACGCCTTGCGAGGTTTCGTCGACGGCGCACCAGTTGTGTACGGCGGTCAGCAGTTGTTCGCCAAAGTGTTTGCCCTGGAATTGCGGGTGAATGCCCAACAAGGGAAGCATGTGCACGGAATCGCTGGGCACACACGCGGCGACCGCATCGTGGTATTCCAGATAGCGCCGGGTGCAGCGGAATCCGGTGCTGAGCACCATGCGCAGGCGCCACGCCCAGCTTTCGGTGATGCCCAAACGGCGTTGCGGTGGCGCGATCAGGGCGATGCCGATCAGGCGGTCGTTGACCAGCAGGCCAATGGCGGGCAGATCCTGCAGAAAGTGTTGTTTGACCAGTTCGCGCACCGTCGCCCGCACGCGCTGTTCGTAGCCGGGGCGCTCGGCTTCGAACAGGTAAGCGAAGGTCGGCTCATGGCGATAAGCCTGATAGAGCAGCGATCGAGCTTCGCGGGAGTAGCCACGGTCGAGCATATGAATGTCGGCGATGGCGGTCTGGGTTTCAGGCATGACGGTGATTCTCCCCGGGGCGCGTTCAAATGGCGGCGCTCTTGTTGGTACGAACCTTTTACGGGTGGCGTGGTTCCCCACAGGTATAGACCAAGTCGGGATCTTCATCGACTGGGCGGACGCCTTCGTCGGAACGCCGCCCGGAGACAAGCTCGCTCCCACATTTGGAACGCATTCCCCTGTGGGAGCGAGCCTGCTCGCGAAGAGGCACTTACAGGCAACATAAATCCCACAGGCCAAAATGATTTCTCCCACACTGGCCCATCTCCCCCATGTCAGCTAGCATCGCCCTTTTGCCAGGACTGCCGACCATGAAGATCGTTTCCTTCAACATCAACGGACTGCGTGCGCGTCCGCATCAGCTGGCAGCGCTGATCGAAAAACACCAGCCGGACGTCATCGGCCTGCAGGAAACCAAGGTCCACGACGACCAGTTCCCGCTCGAAGAAGTCCGCGCCCTCGGTTACCACGTGTATTTCCACGGCCAGAAAGGCCATTACGGCGTGGCGATGCTCTCGCGCAAGGAACCGATCGCCATTCACAAAGGTTTCGCCACCGACGAAGAAGACGCCCAGCGTCGCTTTATCTGGGGCACCTTCGCCGACGCCAATGGCGTGCCGGTGACGATCATGAACGGCTATTTCCCTCAGGGTGAAAGCCGCGACCACCCAACCAAATTCCCCGCCAAGCAGCGTTTCTACAGCGATCTGCAAGCGCTGCTGGAAAGCCAGTTTCACAACGAGCAGCCGCTGGTGGTTATGGGCGATGTGAACATTTCCCCGGAAGACTGCGACATCGGCATCGGCCCGGACAACATGAAGCGCTGGCTGAAAACCGGCAAATGCAGCTTCCTGCCGGAAGAGCGCGAGTGGATGGCACGCCTGAAAAACTGGGGTTTGACCGACAGCTATCGGCACCTGAACCCGGACGTGACGGACATGTTCAGTTGGTTCGATTACCGCAGCCGTGGCTTTGAAGATGAGCCCAAGCGTGGCCTGCGCATTGATGTGATTCTGGCGTCCCATGGTTTGTTGCCACGGGTGAAGGCTGCCGGTGTGGATTATGAATTGCGCGGGATGGAGAAACCGTCCGATCACGCACCGATCTGGCTTGAACTCAGCTGATCCCTAGCCTTACGCAATCCCTGTAGGAGTGAGGCCGTTCGTGGGGGGGGTGGGGGGGGGGAGGGGTGAGGTGGGTGGTTCAACAATTTCTGGGGAAGGATTCCCCCCCCCAAGGAGCGCT
>NZ_JBSVXS010000054.1:0-35900 GCF_054070155.1 Pseudomonas sp. SDT291_1_S447 | reverse complement strand
CTTCACCAAAACCATAATCACCAAAATCTTCCAGGTCGACGTACCCCGCAAGACAACTCGGTCGGCCCCCTCTCCCTCCGGGAGAGGGCTGGGGTGAGGGTAGCTTTTGCCCTTCAGACTGAAACAGGCGAGAAGCCATCATTGCCATGACAATGGTATCGTCCCCTCCTTTTTCAAATTTCTGACAGATTATGATTAGCGCCAAATCCTCAATCCAGGCCGCTGCTCCCGCACCAGGCACCCCTGAATCAATGGATACCTGACATGGCCAACCCATCGCAGAACGCGAGATTTAACGAGTTGCTGGCTGTAAACGAAGCCAGTATTGACAGCGCTGAATCCAAAGCCGACCTATTGAAGGTGATCCACGAGTTCGCCTCGTACGATGGCCCGCTCGAATTTGATCGCACACGCGCATGGTGGTTTTTCGGTACCGGCGTGTTCTTGATTGCGAGCATAGTGGTCTCTCCTGTGTATGCGAACACTTATATCGTCGCTTCTCTTTTTTACCGTCTGCAAATTGACCCCGTCTTGTTCGCCGTGGTCATGGGTGTGCTCGGTATCGTGACAACCGGTGGGAGTCTGCAATGGATGAGTTCCAAAGCTGATCGCTTGCCTTCGCTCAGCCGCAGAATTGCTGAACTGTCATCCTGGTTCCACAACGAATTGATTTTCCTCGAAGAAGATTCGGACTGGACCCTCGACGAGCTGGATGCGCAATTTAGTGATTACAGCCGGGGCAACTACAGCCGCGAGTTGGTCGAATCGATAGAAGGTGTATTTACCGGCACGCTGCGCGAAATCCCTTACAAGTACTACCAGTTGCACTACGTCAACAAACAAACAGTGCAAGTCACGGTAACCGACAAAGACGGAAAAACCAGAAAGGAGACGCGAGTGGTGTATGACCACCACGACCGATACAGTCTGATCATCGACTTTCCATGGGTCACCGGGATATCCGTCAGATCTGATGACCAATCAGAGAACGACTATCCGTGGCCCATGGACACGGCTTCACCGGATTTCAATAAAGCGTTCTGTTTGACCGGTAGCAGCGAGATACTTTGTGCGAAGTTCATCAAACCTGCGACGGTGCTCCACTTGCTGAAGCTATTCGGCATCCTCAATCGTCCGAACCTGGAGTTCTCCGACGAGGGCCAACTCTGCCTCAGCTTCGCCAGCAAAGACCTGCTCGCGTTCCGAGCCGAGTATTCGCTGGCATCACCCAAGGAGTTTTACGCAGAGATTGATGCAGGTGTCGATCTGCCGCGCCTGATGTCTGTGCTCCAATGGAGCCATGCACTCACTGAACTGCACGATGACAACTTTACCTTGACCGCCACTCCCCCAAAAAAACGCAAAGAGAAGTAAGCCATGGACATTGCACTCATCCTCTCCGCTGTTATCGCCGTCGTCATCATCTTAGTGGGCGTGGGCATCTACAACGACATCATCGGGGGACACAACTCAGTACAACGTGCATGGTCGGACGTCCTCGTTTACGAACGCCAGAAGACCAAGGTGCTCGATCAGCTTCAAAATGTGCTCGCCGACTTCATGGTCTTTGAGGCCAGCCTCCTCGAAAAAATCACCGGCCTGCGCAGCGCGGTCCACGCCCTGCCTGCTGGAGCGGACGGCCATGCCCTCACCAAAGTTGAAACCGCCTCGAGGGAACTGATGGGTGGCCTGCGCATCGCTTTCGAGGCCTACCCTGACCTGAAAGCATCGGAAGCGGCGAACAACATGATGCGTGAAATTGCCGAACAACAAGAGAACGTCGGCGCAGCCATCACCATCTACAACCGCAACGTCGAACTGTTCAACAACACCGTCGAAATGTTCCCCGGCTCGGTCGTCAATGGCCTGTTCAACAAGAAAACTCGCGTTACGCCATTCACCGATACCGAAGCTTCGCAGAGTTTCTCTTACACCCCGAATATCTAACCTGTGTTAAGCATCGAACCATCACCCGTGAGGGTGGTGGTCGATCACCTCCCTCCTTGAATAGATCCGCCGCTGATTTTTCCAGGCGCAATGCCGAAAGCAGCAACAAACCACATGAAGACGGCGCAGAAAAGTAACCGACCCGCTCCCACAGATCTCACCGCCGAACACAACATCTGCAATCAGCACAAAACCCTGTGGGAGCGAGGCTGCTCGCGAAAGCGTCAGAATGAACACCCGATCAAACCAGGTGATCCCGACACCCGCATCACTCCGGCAATTGCAAATTATCCAGCGCCCGATTCACCGCCAACTCCCCGAGCATGATCAACTGCGCAATCCCCGCCAGCGCCTGACGCTGCGATGCCGGCAACAGGCTGGAGACGTTCTGGGCGATGGTTTTGGCCGAAGCGAGTGTTGCACTGGCATCGACCAGCAGTTCTTCGGTTTTGTTGTCCGCCGTCACGGCGTACATCCCACGGTTTTTACGTGGGGGCGGCGTGGAACCGGGTGGGCAGAGGTAATGGTCGAGCGCGCGGTCGGCGGCTTCGTGGAGTTTTTGGGAATCGATGGATTCGTAGGGGGAAACCGAGGCGGTTTCGGGCGGGTTGGGTGTTGGTTTGATCATGGTAAAGCTCCTTGATGACTGGAGCCGCCACCGTTCGCGGTCAAACAAACAGGGTGGCAGCTGTACGCGGGTTGACCGACCGGACATCAAGGAATCCGGCACACCCGAAGGTGTCCCACGCACAGCCACCGCGACATGATTTCAGACAATGCCTGAACACGTGCAGAACGCTGGCGCGCCTTGATGTTGGGCGGACGGTCAAATCCGATCGCTGATGCGTCAGCGACCGCACCACAATAGAACCCGCCCCCAAGGCGCACAAGCCGGCGGATTCTGGCGTAGCTGTAGGCAAAGGCGCAAGGATGTGTAGCCTGGGAGAGTGTTTGGAAATGTCTTTTTAAACATTGGTGTTTATCGAGACCTCATTGCATCACATCTCATTGAATAGATCCGTCCCCTTATCCCTTTGACTTTGGTTCTACGACTACCCTTCTTCCCGTGCAATAGCTTTCAGGATGAGTACCCCACGGACGTTGTCATCACTGCACGAAACCTACCGATGATTACATTTCAGGTGCTTGATCGTTTTTAGCGCCTGGAATCGGCATTGGATAGATGTACGCCCAAGATGCCTCCACGAAAAGCAACCGGTAGACAAGATGATGGCAATTGGGTAGCTTCTTGCCATCCACATACAAAGTACAAGGCTGAAGTGAAAAGCGTGACCGTTGAAATTAATAAAATTTAAACTTGGCGCCTGAAGAAATACCGCGCTAGTTATTTTAACTTATAAGGATATATACCATGAAAAAGCGCCGTATCGATCAATTCAATTTGTGGCCACAGACATTGACGTCTGATGCTGAAGAAAAATTTAAGATCCGGCTCGGCAACACAGAGCTATCGGAGTTATTTTTCCCATATGAACTTCCCAACACGAGCGATAAACACCTACATATTTGTGTTTCCTACATGCTGGATGCTTTAGATAGTTTACCGCTCAGACCGGATCACGCATTCGATTGGATTTGGCGAAGCTTTGAATACTTGACGTCGCAGGCGATTGGAGGCCAAGGCAACATTACCAATGAGCTCAGAAATATTGTTTGCCCCGCTATCGACGGACTCTTCTTATTGGAGAAAGATGTTTCAGATGCCTTTTTTGAATTGACTGAAAACATTCCTTTTCAAACATGCGAGTATCTACTGAAGAGAATATGTGAATCTGGCCCATACAGCTACACGACCAGCAATCAAATTCAATTATCTAGCTACGCTAAACGTCTGCTTTTTTCGAATGGTAATCCACCAGTTATCAGCACCTCACTCCAGACCATTTTGGAGTTTTTATCGACAAATTATGATTACAAAAACATGAAAGACCGCCGTAATGGAGCGTCCCTAATACGCAGAATTATCAGACTTGAGAGAGTGTCATTGCAATCCTCATTCGTTCAACTAACTAAATCCGAGGTTCTGTTTTTTTTAGTTAGTGGCCTCGGCTATGCGTTTCGAAACGATCGCGCCCATGCAAAATCCATCGCGCCTTTTCGAAGTAGTGCTGCGTCGATCACTACCTACGCGCACTGTTGGTTTATGTTTTTATTGTTCTATAAGATAACCTTTGCCCTGCTCCACACGCCGAACTCACCAATAGTTTTAACTGGCCCCCTAGCAGTCAACTTCAGAAAAAACAACACCGCCTACTCTCGCCTATTTGGCGACCACCTTAACAACTAAAACATGTAGCATTAATATCCCCCTCACAGACTACGCCTCACTAAAACAATCAAAAACAAAGGAGAACACATGGGCAGGTACGAGATAAAAAAATCCAGCAACGGCAATTATTACTACACCTTGAAGGCGCCAAACCACGAGACAGTCGTAGTTGGCGAACAACTAACAAATTATAATGACGTAAAGTCAGCAATCCAACAATCCATGTCCAGTTCCAGCCGAGCGGATAAAATCATAAAAAGACTATCCAGTAGTGGCAAGCCATATTTTAATTTAGTGGCTGAAAATGGAGCCATTCTTGGTTCCAGCCAGTTATATTCAAGCGATGCTTCTTTAGAGCGTGGAATCGAATCTATTAGGAAGTACGGAACCTCCGATGCGCTTGTCGTCGATGTGCTGGGGGGTTCAAGAGTTGCACAGAAAATCGGTAGTGTAAGAACCTATATAACTGCTATCGAATCTCTACCTCAAGATTCAGGGGCAGTGATTTTTTTCAGAGGTCATGGTGATGCCTCGTACAAACTACTACCAAGCTTATATAGAAATTCTGGATGGATTAGAAATGAGCATGTGATATTTCAGGAGCTAGTTTTACGCTGCCCGAATGATTTTCAACTTTCCGGCCCGACATTCAACACTTTAGTAAAAATGCAACATTACGCACTCCCAACGCGATTACTGGACATTACAACAAACCCACTAATCGCGTTATATTTTTCATGCGTTGATGGCGGCTCCACTGATGCCGAGGTCGTCGTATTTAAAATTCCAAAAAAAGAGATAAGATATTATGACAGCGACCGAGTTAGTTTAATCTCGAACATTGGTCGCCTTCCGCAGCATACTCGCTTTCCTTTAGGTCTTAACCAAAATGATTTCAACTCTGACGACGACGTAATAAAGCTCGTTAGAGAAATACAAAGAGAGAAACCTTATTTTGTGGCAAGAGTCAACCCCATAGATATCTCTTCAGTAGTCTGCGTTAAACCAGTACTTGATAACCCCAGAATAATAAAACAGGATGGAGCCTTTCTTCTCTTTGGAGTTGATGGAGAGAAAAGTAAGCCCTCCGCAGTACCTGAGGAATATTTGCTAACAAGCGATGAGTTCAGAATAATTATTCGGGGAGGCGACAAAATTAAGATCCTAGAACAACTTGAATCCCTAGGAATAACCAGATCTACTATTTACCCAGAAATCGAACATGTAGCAGGATATCTAAAAGACAGATACAAAGATTAAATACGCCTTAAAAACCAACACTCTTCACTCTTATTATTGAAAAGATTTATCATTCAGCCCATACCATCCAATACGAGATTTTTTGCTCCTAGAATTTTCCGAAAAGCATCTAACCTCATTCAGAAACACTTCAAACAGGCTGCACTCCCCATCAGCTACTGAGTATTTCTACAACTCATACTTCTGTTTAAATTGTCCGCTTTGTACTTGTCTACCGGACTGAGAGGCAGCAGACACTCAGGACGATCTACTTCTAGCTGAAAGCAAACACAAACTCCAAAAAAAGGAGAAAGAATTATTTTTCAAAAAACAGATCAGCCCCCTTCATTCGTAACGGTCTTTAGTTTTGATTTTTCAAGATACGCCAAGAACTTTAACCCCAGGGGAGTTACGTAGCAACGGCGATACTGAACCCCTGCAACTTTCTCGTTATCAACCAGTCCGTGAATTTGCAGCTTCGGGCTTATATTGAAAAAAACAAAGCGATGATAGTCGGACATTCCCGCTCTATTAGTAACGCCTGTTATAAGAGCATCTTTCGCTACATCTAATGCTTTCAGCAAGGTAATTTCAACATCTTCACCTCCCTCCACAAGATCTTTTGGTAAATTGATATTTGTTTTTGACAAGGCATCTTTCAGTTCGTCAAATTTAGGGAAGTCTTCTTTGTTGGGGGCCGGGATGGTAGCCAAGCGATGTTCAAGCTGACTAATCTTCTCTTTTAGATCGGTATTCTCGCTAGATAGTTTGTTTATCTCTTCCATCAATGGCTTGGAATCCACTATTTCATTTCCAGACACCCAGCCTGATAGCTCTCTATTTGTTGAGTAATCCGCAAGTGTCTCATGCACACAAAGCTTAATATCTTTCACATCCTCAAAAAATGAAGAGATACGACTAAGAACCTTTGTACGAAAAAGCGTTAGCTCTTTTGGATTTACCTTCTCGGAAAACCCGGTACCATAAGCGCGTATTTTGGCCTCAAGAGCATCATCTTTAATGACAACCGCAAACATCGGTTTATTCTGAGATGCCGCGTAATCGAACTCAAGCTCTGTATAGCTAACATTTGATATAGGTTCTACGGCACCATATCTTCCCCCGAGAATGAGCATGTACACATCAGATTCATCAATCCATGAATTAATAGTATCTAGCTGTGATCGATCGCCCGCTGTAAAAAGCTCCATCCCTGCTGGGATATGCCCAGCTTTTAAAATAGCACTCACCGCCGCTTGACGCTCTTCAATTAAATCGAGATAAGTGCTAGATATAAAAACTTGTAATTTGCGTTTCATTCAGCCACCAAAAGGCATTCCCTTGAGCGCTGAAAATATCCAAACGGAACTCTAATGTCCATCAGTATTTACCTTTATAGACTGGTCTGAGAGCAGGCCTTTGACTCGTTTTCACATTGAAATTAGTGGACGACTTTGGCCAGGAGCACCCCTTAGGTAAAAGTCAGCATCTGGCCCGATATCGGGCATTTACGCGATTACCTGCTTCGGGCCTTATGCAACAACGAGCCCCCCTTGCTTGTCCGCTTCCTTTTTTTGCAGCGGCGCTTGAACTGGTCTCGATTAAACAGCAGAAATAACTAATTTCGACCTTCCAAATCACGGCCTCACCAACCTAGGCAACACCACCCCCTCCGCCAACCTCTCCACCCCCAACCTCACCCTCTCCCCACCCTGCTCAATCACCACCCCATCCCCCTCCACCGCCACCAACCTCACCCCAGGCCCCACCTTCTCCCCCTGCAAAAAACTCCTCGGCGGCCCATCGTTCAGGCTCAGTATCGCCACCGCCCCCCGACTCCCCGCCATCACCCCGCTCACCTTGATATCCATCGGCGCCGTTTGATTGGAAAACCACTGCAACGCCGGGCTATCACTGCGCGCTACCAGCAATTGCGGGGCCGCTGCCGGGGTGTGTGATTCGGCGGAGGTCAGCAGCAGCGACGACCATGTCGCCACGCCTACCAGCGCGGCGAGCAGTGCGAGTGCCTGAACCATTTGGGGTGGGGAAAAGCGTGCGGTGAAGGTCATGGGTTGAATCTCCTTTTTATCCCTGCTGTCAGCCTACGCGGCAATTCTCTCCGTTTTATTTCACACGCCTTACATGTTGGCCGTGCACGATGGCGCAGGACGCAAAGGAGCGCGCGCACGATGAACAGGCAACAGGGTTTTACGCTGATCGAGTTGATGGTGGTGCTGGTGATCATCGGCATCGCCAGTGCGGCGATCAGCTTGAGTATCAAGCCCGATCCTTTGCAGTTGCTGCGCAAGGATGCCGAGCGTGTGGCGCAGTTGCTGCAGGTGGCGCAGGCGGAGGCGCGGGCGGATGGTCGGCCGATTGTGTGGGTGAGTGATGCCAAGGGGTTTCGCTTTAGTCGGCGCAGTGACAGTGGCAAGGGGTTTGATCATTTCGCGCAGGATCCGCAGTTGCGGCCGCGTGCCTGGCAGAGTCCGAAGATGGAGGTGCGGGTGGAGCCGAAACAGAGGGTTGTGCTGAACGCTGAGTGGATTAATCCGCCGCTGCAATTGACGTTGTCGGATGGGTTGAATCGCTTGAGTGTGCTGCGTGATGGCAGTGGAAGGATCAGCCTGCAATGAAGCGCCAGCAAGGGTTTACGTTGATTGAGGTGATGGTCGCGATTCTGTTGATGGCGGTGGTGAGTCTGATTGCCTGGCGGGGGCTGGACAGTGTGACGCGGGCGGACAGTCATTTGCAGGCCAGCAGTGAGCAGAGTGACGGTTTGTTGCGGGCGCTGAATCAGTTGCAGGGGGATGTGGAGATGCGCGCGGGGGTTGAGTTGACCGAGCCGAGGAAGGTTGGGGTGGATGATGAGCCGCCGAGCGCCCCGCCCGCTTTGACTGTGCGCAGTAGCGACAGTAAGGGGTTTCGGCTGGACATTATTCGTACGGCGGCGGATCAGCCGGGGGCGTTGCAGCGGGTGCGGTGGTGGGTCAAGGGCGACACTTTGTACCGCGCGGTGGCCCCGGCGCGCAGTCAATATCCACTGCCCGCGCCAACGGCTGGGGTGGCGGTGTTGAACGAAGTCAGCGATGCGCAAGTACGCGTTTGGGAAATCGATAAAGGCTGGCGACAACTGAGCGGCAACCGGCAGGAGGATCCACAAGGGCTGGAGATTCGGTTGACTCGGCAGACGCCACAGGGGGTGGAGAAATATCGGCAGGTGATTGGCCCACTTAATTGAGCCGTTCCGCCTACGGCAACTTCAACGAGATCTGTGCTCATCAGGACAAACTGCCCGGCTGTCAGGCCGCCATCGCTGGTAAACCAGTTCGCTGTGCGTCAGATAGTTGAATGGTCATCTGTGGCTTTACCGTGAATCAATCTCCTGTTCGGACGATGGCTCGACGCAATGGACTCACCGCATAAGATCCGGCCTTCACGTTGACGATGTTGCAGCGCTGGTCGCCATGGAACGCTTTTCAACACCAATCGAAACAGCGAAAAACATGATGCCGAGAACGGCCAGGCCTGCGCCAACCCAGCCCGTTGATGCCCAGCCGAGTCCGCCGGCAATGGCGAGGCCACCAAGCGAGGCACCGACCGCGTTGGATATGTTGAATGCGCTGTGGTTGAGGGCCGCGGCAAGTGTTTGAGCTTCACCGGCAACATTCATCAGACGTACCTGGAGTGCGGGTACCAGTGCGAAGCCGCATCCGATTAAAAACAGTACAGCCAGAGTGCCGATCCCAGAGGATGCGAAAACGGAGAAGCCCGCCAGGAACACCGCGTTCCAGATCATGATGTAGAAGATCGCAGGAACCAGCGCGCGGTCAGCCAGCCAGCCGCCAATCAGGTTGCCAACAATCATGCCTATGCCCCAGACCGCCAAGACCATTGGCACCTGGCCGGATGTAAAACCAGTCACTTCAGTCAAGGTCGGGGTAATGTAGCTATACACCGAAAACATCCCGCCGAAACCGATTGAAGCTGTAGCCAGCGTTAGCCAAAGCTGAGGCTTTTTGAGACCAGCGAGTTCGGATTTCGGACTCGCAGACTCGTCGCGGGGGATGGTCGGGATAAATATCCAAAACAGAACGATGGCAATGACTCCACCCGCAGCGAGCAGCGCAAACGCGCCCCGCCATCCGAAGAGCTGACCGATCCACGTGGCAGTTGGAACACCTACGACATTGGCCGCCGCCAATCCCGCCATAACATAGCCGGCAGCTTGAGCTTTTCGATTTTCAGCGACCATGGTCGCGGCAACCAGGCAGGCGACACCGTAGTAAGCGCCATGCGGCAGACCGGCCAGGAAACGCGCACCTAGCAAAGTTGCATGATTCCAGGCGACGGCGCTTGCCCCATATCCAATCGCAAAAAGCGCAAGTAATGCGATCAATAGAGCCTTGCGAGGGCAGCGTGCGGCGAGGATTGCAATGAGCGGCGCGCCGACCACAACGCCAAGGGCGTAGGCCGTGATGTAACCGCCTGCAACCGGTATGGAAACGTGCGTGCTCGACGCCAGACCGGGAAGCAAACTCATGGACGCAAACTCACCCGTACCGATGAATAGGCCGCCGAGGCCAAGTATGGCGATGGCCGTGCCTGTGCCGTGTGGGACGTCAATGGCCGGACGGGACTGTGAAGTGCTCGTATCGATACTGGATTGACTGGTCATGAACAATGCCTCCGATGAAGCGATACCGAAGGCACGCTTTAAAAATGCAACGCAGTGGCACCTGTCTGGATGAGGTGCCAAGAATGGGCTTACCGGGTCGTAGTCGCCGGCCTACTTGTGGACGATATCCGCGATGTAATCGGTGAATTCATCTGCGTAATCTTCGTGCCAGCGAGAAAGCGCTGGACGGTTCTGGATCATGTCATCTGCTGCCCACTGCATGCGGCGCTGATCCAGTTCCCAGCTGGCTTCGTTGTCTTCACAGAAAATATAGAAGTCGCCCTCAGCCATTTTCTCGACCATGCGATCTGCGACTTGATCGGCTGTCCATGGACTGTCCGGCTTTTGCGTATCACGGGTCATACCTGGGAAATTCATAGGTGTGAACGTGTATCCAGGTATCAGAAGGTGAGCGGTTACACGGTCACCCACCTTCTCGCGTAGCTCATGGGCTAACTGCTCGGTAAGGACTTTGACCGCAGCTTTTGAAAGCGAGTACGCCGCGTTTCCAGGACGAGTAGTGATGCCTTCCTTCGAGCCAAGGTTGACGATGGCGGCTGCGCCGCTTTGGGAAAACATCGTATCTACGAAAAGCTGCTGTAGCGTCAACACACTCCAGAAATTGATTTCCATCAACATTCGCCATTGGGCCAGGCCTTCCCATGGCCCCGACCCCGTGTTGATGGCTGCGTTATTCACCAGTAGGGATACTTCACCGAATTCACATGACCTTTCGTAGAGATGGTGAAGATCGCTTTCGGACGTGACATCGCCCTTGATCACCAGCAGGTTCACGTCAGGAAATTGATTGCGTAATGTCTTGATCGCAACGTCCAATGCAGACGCATCGCGCTCAAAAAGAACGACGTTCATTCCCTCGCTGGCAACCCGCCGCGCAATGGCGTAACCAATGCCAACTGCAGCCCCGGTAATGACCGCAACGGCACCGCTACGAATGGCTGGATGATTCACAAGAATGTTCTCCTGACTGGATGTTCGTTAAGCGTCGGACTGGCCCGCAGGACAATCTCAGTAATTTCGGCGGGCACACCGAGGCGGATTGGAAAACCGTTCCACAAGGCAGTGCCATTGCTGACGTAAAGCCTCATCTTGCCGACGTCATAATGGCCGGAGATAAAACCCTGATTGGCATATCCGGCTACCAAGTCCAAGCCGGTGATCATGCCCCCATGGGTGTGTCCGGACAGTTGCAAACCGACGCTAGCAGCCGCCGAATCCGGTGCACCTTGGGGGCGATGTTTTAGAAGAATCGTGGGCACATCTTTTGGAGCGCCGGCGAGGGCTTCAGCCAAGTCCGGGCCTTTATGGCCATAAGCTGGAGCAGCCTCGTCAGTTACGCCTGCGACGATTAACTGGTCTGCGCCTTTACGCAGGATGACGTGCTCATTCACCAGAACCTGCATGCCCAAACGCTTGAACTCCGCGATCCATTGGTCTGCGTCGAAGTAGTATTCGTGGTTGCCAGGAATGGCAATTACACCCAGTGGAGCAGTGAGCTTGCTCAGCGGTGCGACGTCGTTCTTACGAGCTTCGACGGTGCCGTCTATGAGATCACCGGTGATCAGAATGGCATCGGCATTCAGTGCATTGGCGCGAGACACGACTCCTTCAACCCAATCAGCCTGGAATAGGCGGCTGATGTGCAAGTCAGTCAACTGGACGATCCGTAAGCCATCCAGTGATCGAGGCAGGTGCTGCACCGTTACTTCAACGCGATGAACGCCAGGCACCTGCACTGCTTGATAAACACCCACGGCTGAAAGCAGGAGCGCTGCTAGTGCGATTGCGGAACGGAGTCGTCCATCAAACACGTCTTTCATAACCACCGTGCGCCTGATCGCAAGGGCTGCACAGATCAAATCGGTGACCAGCGTCAGCACCATCACCAGTACAAACGCACAGAACAGCCAGCCTGCAACCAAGACCGCTGCACGAGGCACCTCAGGGGAAAACATCGTTCCGTAAACGGCGATGAGAATAAGGTGGTACTTCGAAATGATGAGCAGCCCTACCGCCAACAGCGCACGCCAACCACGACCGACAGGTAGCGGGACGATGAAGCGCCAAAGAACATAGAGGTAAGCAACGGTCAGGTAGATATGGAACACAGTACGGACACCACCCTTAGGGTTGACGAAGCGATCGTTGAGTGAAATTAATAGTAACCGAGATGAATCGCGCAATTGATTAGCGAGATTGCATCAGCCTTTGAATTCAGCTCAACCATGGATACGTCATGCCTGTACTGCCTACCGCACGGCTTTCTCGTGCAGACCTCGCCGATCTGAATTCCTTTCTCGCCGTTGAAAGGATGCGAAGCTTTACCCATGCGGCGGTCGAACTCGGTATCACGACCTCAGCGCTGAGTCATGCCATCCGCAATCTGGAAAGTCGGCTCGGCGTTCGGCTGCTGAATCGGACGAGCAGGACGGTGTCTCCAACCGACGCAGGAGCCGCGCTTGCAAAGCGATTGACCGTGGGTTTTACCGAGATAAGCGGCGCTCTGGCAGCGCTGGATCGCCACAGAGACAGACCTTCCGGCCGACTTCGGCTCAACGTCTTGGCTGACGGCGCACGCCTACTGTTCACGAAGTTTCTTCCGTTATTTCTGGAGGCCTATCCTGAGGTCTCAGTAGAAGTCGCAGTTGACGACAGGATGGTGGACATCGTTTCGGCAGGCTTCGACGCCGGCATCCGTTTCGGCAACACGATTCCCGAAGACTACATTGCCGTGCGACTTAGCGAAGAGTTGCGATGGGTAGCGGTGGCCTCGCCTAGATACCTGAACGCTAATGCTCGTATCGTGATTCCCGAGGACTTGAAGAACCACAACTGCATCCAGATTCGAACGGGTAACGGTGTCATCTACCGGTGGGATTTTGAAAAGGATGGCGACCATCAGGCCATCGATGTTCCTGGACAGCTATGCGTGAACGAAACCACTTTCGGAATTGAGATGGCACTAGCCGATCGAGGCATCACCTACTGCCTCGAAGAACGTGTCAGTGCTTACCTCGCTCGCGGCGAGCTACAAATTGTGCTCCCGGACTGGGCTCCCATCGAACCCGCATTTTATATTTACTACCCTGGACGTCGACAAATGCCGCCAGGTCTTCGAGAGCTGGTAGATCTGTTTCGGGCTAACCTGTCCTCCTGACCAGATTATCGAAGGCCGCGTCCATCACGCTGAATGACGACAGCCCCCAAGAGAGATGGGCTGGCTGGCTGGCCGCCATCGCTGGCAAGCCAGCTCCCGCAGGTATTCGGGGCAGGCAGTTGGGGATTGGTTAGCTGTTAGGCCGTCATCGCGAGCAGGCTCGCTCCTACAGGGATTGGGTGAGGTCAGTGGGGGATTGGTTGGTTGGCAGGCCGCCTTCGCGAGCAGGCTCGCTCCCACAGTGGGAATGGGTGGAGTCAGTTGGGGATAGGTTGGCTGGCAGGCCCCTTCGCGAGCAAGCTCGCTCCCACAGTTTTTAATGTGCGTACAACCCAAGCGGCAAAGCCGCCCCACTCAACAGGATGAGCGTTAGCTCAGCTGCAGCTTTTGATCTTGATCTTGATCCACGGGCGACGTCGGAAGGCTGAGTGGAGGGATTCATCCGGGGGTGGGAGCGCAGCGACCGTTTGGCGCAGCCAAATGCATCGAGAGGAGGTGCAGCGAAGCAAACCGTAGGCGATGAGCCCGGATGGATCCCGGAGCGAAGGAACCCCGAGCTTTAGCGAGCGGGCCGGACGTAGGAGCAAGCGTTTTTGGTTACTTTTGAGGCGTTTGTCAAAAGTGACCCGCCGTAAGGGCGGAACCCTAAGCCGCCGTTACCGCAGCAACGGATATGTACCCAATCAAACCCACTAGCTCAAAACAACGACGCCACCCGGCAGCTCAGTGCATTTGACGCCATAAGCATCCCGAATCAGCAATGCAACGCCAGCAAGTTGATCAAGGCTAAAGCGTGCCTGCACCCGCCGCTGCCCAAGCTCACGATTAAGCAGCAACAACATCCCCGGCCGATACCGATTGATCTCGTCGATCATCTGACTCAGGGTAGCGCCGTTAAACACCAACACTTGCTGACGCCAATTCATCACCGCCGCCGTGTCGACGCTCTGCACACTGCCAACCTGCCGCGCGTCGTAAGTCACCTGCTGCCCCGACTCAAGACGCAGACTACGCCCCTCAACATCCACTTCAACCGCGCCATCAAGACAGGTCACGCAAACTTGCTGATCCGTGTTACGCAAGTTGAACCGCCCCTGACTGGCACGCAACCACCCTCCCCCAGCCTGCATCGCCAACGGCAAGCGCGCGGTCTGCACTTCAACTTCACCACTGACCAGCTCAAAACCCTGCACACCGTCAGACACTGCACGCTGATTGATCCGCGTCTGAGTATTCAGCTCCAGGCTCACACCCTGCGCCGGTTCGAAACGACGCTGCTGGCCAACTTCAGTGATGTAGTCCGCGCCCAGCCCTTCAAAACCACCGGGAATCGTCCCGCGCACCAGCAAAAACGCCGCCGACGCAGCAATCGCCCCACCGAGAAAAGCACGTCGACCAAACCCACGCGGCGCCTGCATTTGCTCCACGGCCGGTTGCAGTTGCTGCCACAACCGCTTGGCATCTTCGAACGCGCGGGCATGCTCGGCACTCCGGGCGCACCATTCGCGCAGGGCTCGGGCGTCGGCCACGGTGGCGCGGCCGGAGGTCAGCAGGACCAGCCAGTCGCGGGCTTCGCTGTGCAGATTGTCGGCCGCCGATGGCTCGGCAGGTGTCAGTCGAAAGATGTTCAAACGCGCAGATTCTCAACGAATTGATCGGGCACTATTCAGAAGACGGTTTTCCGGCCCCGCGACCGAACCGCTGAAACACTTTTCTTTCCAGTTTTGCGGCGCAGAAGCCCAGTGCGGCTTTGATTTCCTTCTCGACCATGCGCGTAGAAATGCCGAAACGTTGCGAGATTTCCAGATGCGGCGCCTCTTCCAGACGCGCCGCGATGAAGATCTTCCGGCGCCGTGCGGGCAGCTCGTACAACGCACTGAGCAGCGACTGGATTTCCTTCTGCCCGCCCACTACTCGCGCCGGGTCGAGGGCTTCGTCGCCGATTTGCAGCAGTTCCTCGACTTCCTCGCCGGTGAGCAGGCGCGCGTCGGCTTGGCGGCGGTCGGCGGCGATGTTCAGGGCCATGCGATAGAGGTAGGCGTTGGGACGCAGGACGTTCGGCGGCGTCTCCATGCGGTCGACGCGCAGGTAGGTTTCGTGCAGCACGTCGTTGGCCAGATCTTCCGAACCGAGACGCCTGCGCAGACGCACCCGAAAGTCCTCGTAGGACGTCAGGAACAGTTGGACCATCGAACCTTGTCCGGTGTCTTTCATCCCCCGGAAACTCCTTCCCATTTGGTGCATTCCATGCGTTTTCCTGACGACTCCGGTAACAACAGCAACGTGACCGGCTGACGCAAGGCGCTGGGCGTCGGCCGGTCGATTTTGAGGTTGCGAAAACTTTCCACCAGCGCGTTGTCGCGCCGTACATCACCGGTCGAAGTGACCAACCGGTTGTGCTGCACCAAGCCGTCGCGGCCGACCCAGACCTGCAACACCGCGCGATAACTGCCCGGCCGGGTCAGCGGCGAGCGGCACAGGTTGCGTTCGATCGCCGCTTGCACTGCCGTGGCGTAACTGCGGTTGACCGCGACGCTTTCCGGCGTCTGTTTTTGCGCCGGCGCCGGTACGTCTTCGACCTGCGCCACTTGCAACGTAAATGCATCGTCGCGGGCGTAACGCGCCATCAATCCGCTGCCACCCAACAACCGACGCAGGGCATCGGCGGCGGTGTATTCACCGTCCACCGCCAACGAGCGACGACCGCGACTCAACTGACTGTCGACCAGCACCGCAACGCCAGTGGCGTGGCTGTACTGATCCAGCGCGCGGGCCAGATCCTGTGCCGGAATGTGCAGCGTCATCCGCAGGTCCGCCGGCACCGCATCGGCCATGGCATGGCCCGCCGCACAGCCAAGCAGCCACCCCAGACACATCCGGCGCACAAGCCTCGTTGAACGCTGAAAACCGTCCGTGGAATTGCCTCGCTGCACGGCTGACGAATCCTTGGAAATCGTCATCCTGAGGGCTGTTTATGAATCTGGTGTGACGGGCGGTGCAAAAAAACCATCACGGGAATTGCGCACGGCTTGCACTAGACTCAAGCCATAGCGCGGCCCCTTTGGGCCGGCCAGGAGGCGAGCATGAAAACACTGTGGCGATTGAGCCTTGGCGGGCTGTTGTTGATGGCGCTGTCGAGCGCCTATGCCGAGCAGCCGTTGGGCTGTGTCGAGGTGACTGTCGGTGGCTACAAGGCGCCGAATTACGATTGTCTGAGCCAGCAGATGGGCAACAACCCGGAAGGCGCTGCGGCGGCGGAGAAGAATCAGGAGGCGCTGAATGTGCCGGTGAATAAGCGGCCGCCGAATCAGGTTGGCCTCGCGACACCTGCCGCGACCAGCACGCGGATGGGCAATACCTTTGGCACCTCGGTGAAACCACAACGCCCACCGCAATGATTTTGATCTTGATCGTTCCCACGCTCCGCGTGGGAATGCAGCCCGGGACGCTCCGCGCCCCATCCGGAGCCGAACGCGGAGCGTCCGTTGAGGCATTCCCCCGCAGAGCGTGGGAACGATCATGGGTGTTCAGTCGCTTGGGGTTTGGCGGAAGCTCACCGCGAGGCGATTCCAACTGTTGATGGTGGTCACGGCCATGGTCAGGTCGACCAGTTCGCCTTCGCTGAATTGCTCGCGCGCCTGCTGATACACCTCATCAGGCACACGGCTCTCCGCCAACAACGTCACCGCCTCCGCCCAACCCAGCGCCGCACGCTCGCGCGGGTTGAAGAAGTTGCTGTCGCGCCACACCGCGATCGCATACAAACGCCGATCACTCTCCCCGGCCCGCCGCGCATCCACCGAGTGCATGTCGGTGCAGAACGCGCAGCCATTGAGCTGTGAGGCGCGGATCCGGATCAGTTGCAGCAGCGGCTGTTCGATGCTGAGGTTGGCAGTCAGCGCCTCCATGGCAATCATCGCTTTCATCGCTTTGGGCGAAGCGTTGTAGTAATCCAGGCGCGGGGACATGGGCGGTTCTCGGTGGACGGAATAATGACTTCACCGTAAACGCCGACAGCGTTGCATTACAGCCCCAATTTGTCGAATTGTGGGTACACCACTGAATCGCGGATCCACCGATACCTGTGGGAGCGAGCTTGCTCGCGAAAGCGCCAATCCAGACACCCAATTCGGCGACTGATACACCGCATTCGCGAGCAAGCTCGCTCCCACAGGGGATCTAGGCCAATTTCGGGTTTTTCGGGTAGGCAACTATTGCCGATCCCGCAACAGCGGTAATCTGGCGGGCACGCCTAATAGCCCCGGGAGCCTCGTCGGTATGGAACTTCACGTCGTGATCAACGGCCGCAAGGATCTCGCCGGTCAGTTGTATCAGCAGTTGCGCGGCGCCATTGAATCCGGGCGCCTCGCCGCTGGCACGCAATTGCCGCCCAGCCGTCTGCTCGCCGAGCAACTGGGCATCTCGCGCAAGACCATCTCCGACACCTACGCACAACTGACCTACGAAAACTTCCTCACCGGGGTGATCGGCAAGGGCACCTACGTCAACGCGCGTCCGGCGCAAATCCAGCGCAAGCAAAGCCACAGCGAACTGGCCAGTGCCGAAGTGATCGAGAGCTGGCGCAATCTGCCGGTGTTCCTGCGTCACCCGACGCTGGAAGGTTCGTTGCGCTACGACTTCATCGGTGGCGCCACCAGCAAGGGTCAGTTTCCGCAGGATGACTGGCGCCGCTGCGTTGCCCACGCGATGCGCCAGATGAGCCAGTCCAAGGGCTTCTACAGTGTCGCCGAAGGCCTGCCGGCGCTGCGCAATGCGATTGCCCGGCACATCGCGTTCTCACGGGGGATCAACTGTCAGGATGAAGACATCGTCGTGTGCAATGGCGCGCAACAAGCGCTGGACCTGATCACCCGCGTGTTGATTCGCCCCGGCAGTCTGGTGGCGATGGAAGATCCCGGTTATCCGCCGGCACGCCTGCTGTTCGGCACCCATGGCGCCGAGGTGGTCGGAGTGCCGGTGGACGCTGAAGGGATTGTCGTTGAGCAGATTCCCGACGGCACGCGACTGATTTATGTAACGCCATCGCATCAGTTTCCGCTAGGCATGCCGATGAGCCACGCGCGTCGCGAAGCCTTGCTGGCTCGCGCTCATGAGTTGGGGGCGATCATCATCGAGGACGACTATGACAGCGAATTCCGCTACGAAGGCCGGCCGACCGATTCGCTGTTCAATCTCGACCAGCGCGGCATCGTCGCTTACGTCGGCACGTTCTCGAAAACCCTGCTCCCGGAGCTGCGTTTGGGTTATGCAATCCTGCCGCCAGCGATTCTCGAAGCGGTGATCCGCGCCAAGCAACTCACCGATCTGCACGCTTCGACCCTGCCGCAATGGGCGTTGGCCAAGTTCATCGCCGAGGGCTGCCTGCTCAAGCACATCCGCCGCTGTCATGCGATCTACGCGCAGCGCCGCGAGCGGATTCTGGCGCGCATGGCCACTGATCTGGCGCCATGGCTGGAGGCGGTACCGGCCAGCGCCGGGTTTCATATGGCGGTGTTCTGCAAGGTGCCGATCGACTTGCCGCTGGTGATCGAACTGGCGAAAAAGGTCGAAGTCGGGCTGTACTCGATCAATGGTTTCTATCATCAGCAACCCGCGAAAAATGGCCTGTACTTCGGCTTCGGCGCCATCGAAACCCTGGACATTGATATTGCCCTGGATCGCCTGCGCGACATCCTTCAGCAGGTCGCCTGAGCGATTGGCCTAAAGATTTAACCGCCGATTGGTTATTGGTGTTCCGGGGGTGCAGGCCTATCCTGCACAGGCGTTATCCCTCAATGAGCAGGATTCGTCCGGCCTGATTCAGGAGTGTGAGCAATGTCCAACGAAGTGATCAATACGGTCCAGGTGCAGGCTGCGGCCGGCCGCTCGGATGAGCTGGGCAGGCAACTGCAGAAGATCGTTGAAACCCTGCGCGAAACGCCGGGCTGCGATTCCTACCTGGTCGACCGCTGCCCCGAGGACAGCCACCGCTGGACGGTCAGTGCCCGTTGGCAGTCGGAAGCGGCGATGCAGGCGCATTTCAACCGACCTGAGGCGCAGGGGTTTATTGACCTGATCGATAGTCGGCTGGCCAATAGTGTGGATTTCAACAGCTTTCCTATCGTCTGATCTGGCCTCTTCGCGAGCAGGCTCGCTCCCACAGGGTTATTTGTTGTTCACAAAATAGGTGAGCAACCGCAAAACCTGTGGGAGCGAGCTTGCTCGCGAAGGCGTATTACGCCACACCAATAGCCTTTCTGACACGCCGGCAATTGGTCACCCAATCTTCCCAAATATTGGCCGTTTGAATGCGCCACCCTGCGGACTACTGTGATTACACCCCCGATCATCACAGGTAACCCGCCATGAAAACCCTGCCCTTCTTCGCCGTCGCCCTCACCCTGAGCCTCTGTACCTCGGCCGCTTTCGCCCATGACCCATCGGAAAAAGTCACCGTCCTGCAAGACCAGATGCTGAAAAACGCCCCCGGCAAAAAAGCCATGATGATCGAAGTCGACTACAAACCCGGCCAGTCCTCCATCGCCCATAAACACGACGGCACCGCCATGGCTTATGTGCTGGAAGGTGAAGTGATTTCCCAGGTCAAAGGTGAACAGCCGATCACCTACAAAAAGGGTCAGTTCTGGTACGAGCCGGCCGGCTCCGAACATTTGGTCTCGAAAAATGCCAGCAAAACCAAACCGGCGAAGTTACTGGTGTTCATGGTCCTGGCCCCGGATGAGCAAGTGTTGATCCCGCTGAAAAACTGATGGCTGTTTAATCAGCCATAAATAAACAGGCGCAAATCGACGATTGGCGCCGTTTTATTTCCCGAGGCAATTAGCTGTTATGCGTTAAAGCGAATCAGACTATTGGTCGTCTTTTATTACAGCAAATTGTCAGCTTGGCGGGTTTAGTCTGAATTAACTGTCGTCGCCGACAGCATTTCAAACTTTCCGACTGATGTTGTTTCACGGGAGAAACACCATGAAACTTGCGTTCACCAGTGTACTGGCGATATCGGTTTTAGCTCTGTCAGCCTGTTCGGTACCTACCGCGCCCCAAGCCGTTTCCTCACTGGACACAATGCTCCCCCATCCCACCGGCCGCAGCAGCGCCACACAAGTGAAAAGCGGTCCCGGCGTGTCGCTCGGCGTGGTCTACAGCCCGAGCACCCAGACCAACCGCGAATACTTGCGCGACTATCAGGCCAACGCCGGCACCGGTTTCGGCCAGAGCCTGCTGGTGCAGCCGATTCATGACGCCTACGTCGCCAGTTCGAAACCGGACATGGCGGTGGAATGGGTGAATGCCTCGCTGCAACGTCAGTTCGGCTCGGTGACGGTGTATCCGGACATGCAAAGCCTGCATGCGGCCAGACCGGATGTGGTAGCGATCGTTGATACCCATAGCCAACTGATCACCTCACGTAGCTCGGATATCAAAGCCGATGTCAGTGCCGATTTTTATGATGCGCGGTTGAATTACATCGGTACGGCGAAAGGTTCGGATGCACGGGAATTGACGCCTGTTTGGGCGGACTTCAAGCGTTCGGAAGAGATTGTTGCGGATATTAATCAGCAGCAGGATGTGCAAGTTCGGGCGTTGCAGAAGTTTGACCAGTCGCTCAATAATTTAGTCGCCAGACCTGCGGATAAAGTGTCGATGCTAAATAGTAAACACGGTCAGAAGTTATATTGAATGTAAGGGCCCTTTCGCGAGCAGGCTCCCTCCCACATTTGAAATGCATTCCACCTGTGGGAGCGAGCCTGCTCGCGATGGCGCCGGAACAGCCAGCACAACCCCCTCAGACATAAAAAAGCCCCGGCATCTCACGACACCGGGGCTTTCTCGTTCAACCACTGCCCAAGCCGAGTAAAACTCGGCATTGGCAGCAAAGGCGAGATACCGCGCCCTCGAACTTCACACATATGCTCATCTGTCTACTGTCAACCCTGACAGTAGACCGTCTCGCCAAATTCGCTTCCAATAATCTGACTGTATTGATCTCTCGATCCCAGGTCGGTTATCGGCGTATGCAGAAACCACAGGTTTGAGGAGCAGGCAATGTCTAACATTATCAATAGCGCCAACGTGGAAGCTCTCGACCCGAATTTCGGATCTGATGAATCAGGCGTGAGTTGGTTAAAATATCCGGATGGCACCAATGGATTTGTGTGGGGCATCACCGTCGCGCCGGATAACAAACTGTTGATCGCAGGCAGAGCTGGAAAACGTTTCTCAATCGTGCGCCTGAAGACTGATGGTCGACAAGATCCCGATTTCGGTGATCAAGGAAGTGTCGTTGGTGAGTTCGCAGTCGGCGATCTATCAACGGGCATGAGTGTTCGCGTACTCAAAGACGAGACAATACTGCTTGAAGGGTGGTTCGAGTACGATCCTTCGACCCCACCGCGGCGTGGTTTGGCTCTTTTTGACGATAAAGGATTGCCCGTCAAGGCATTTGGAAACGATGGGGTACTGATCGTTGATCCCATCTCGACACCCGCCTACCGATTGTCCAAAGAAGAGATCGCCAATAAAGACGCATCGACGTCCCGCGAAGGTGGACACTCCATTGAGTTGCCCGACGGCAAGCTGATGATTATCAGCAATCATCTATATAGCTTCAGCGACAATATCGGTTTATTAATCAGGCTGGAAAAGAACGGTTCGCTGGACATGGATTTTCATGGAAAAGGCTATGTCGCTGTCCAGTATCTTGCTAATTACACAACGGCTACCTCACTGATAAGGCTCCAGGACGGATCGTTTGCCGTTGGTGGAAGCACTGCCGTGGATGGCAAAATGATGCCGATGGTTGCTCGCTTCAATGCACAGGGTGAGATCATTAAAGAGTTCGGCAACAAAGGCTTCGTTGTGATTGAAACTGATCAGCATCGTGGCGGTACAAGTCAACTTATAGAATTACCTGACGGCAATATCCTGGGTGTCGGTAGCACATCGTCACACGCGATTCAAAGTGGCCTATTGTTTTGTATCGATAACAAAGGCGCATTGGTCTCTTCCTTTAATCAAGGCGAGCCATTGATTACCTCATATCCACGGGCGCCGATGGGTATTCAATGGCATCAAGGTACCCTGCGACAGGGCAAGCACATAATGGTTATCGCCGACACCTTAGGAGAGGAAAACTCAAAAACGATCATTGCCAAGTTCGACTTGGACGGTGTTCAAGACATCAATTTTGCAGATAACGGTTTTTTGACCATTAATCTAACTGATGTTCTCGATTTAGGCGTATCCATAGCCACCCAAAATGATCAGATTATCGGGGCTGGCACTTCCTTGCCTCATGCCGATGGCGTACGCGGTTTCGCCTTTCGTTGTTCGGAACTGGTGTAAATAAGAACAATGAAAAAGCCCCGCCTCTTCCGAGAGCGGGGCTTTTTCATTCAACCACTACTTACGCCAGTTCAAGCTCGGCATTCGTAGCAGCCGCAGGCACTACCGCTTGCCCGCTCAATGCCAGATCCAGCAGTTCACGGTTGGCCACTGCATACATGGCGTAGTCCGTGCCGCTCGCCGCACGGATTTCCACCAGCATGGCGCGCCAGCGCGAGATCATGCTTTCGTGCTGTTCCATCCACAGCGCCAGACGTGCTTCCACGTCCAGCGTGCCGTCGCCCTGTTGCAGGACGGAGATGGTGATCGCCCGTTGCTGCCAGTCGACGTCATCACGGAACGCTTCACGGGCCAGGGCTTGCCAGTTGTTTTCAACCGGCAGCGCGCTGATCTGTTGCAGGTACCAGGTGATGTCCAGCGCACTGCCCACGGCGAAGTAGGCCTTGGCCACTTCGGCCGGGTTCTGGCCAGTTACGTCGGAGGCTTCGATGATCGGCAGCAGGGTGTACAGGTGCGAGGTGCCCGCAACCATACGCGCCAGCAATTCCGGCACACCGGCTTCGACGTACGCCTGATAACGCGCCTGCCAGTTTTCACGGATTTCGCCGCTCAGCAGTTCGTCGAGTTTCAGGCCCAGCTCTTTCAGATGCGGACCGAAGTGCGCGACGTCACGGGCAGCGTTCTGCTCGTTGCGGCGGGCACGCAGGAACCAGCGCGTAGCGCGACGGCCCAGACGCATCAGCTCGTCCATCAGTTCCAGCTGTACGTCAGCGCTGACCTGGTAGTCCAGCGCTTCAATCTGACGGAACCAGTGCGGGAGGTGGAAGATGTCGCGCACGATCACATAAGCGCCCGCCACGTTCGCCGGGCTCATGCCGGTCGACTCTTTGAGTCGTTGAACGAAGGTGATGCCCATGTGGTTGACCAGGTCGTTGGCGATCTGGGTGCTGACGATCTCGCGCTTCAGGCGGTGACGACGCATGGCTTCGGAGAACTTGCTGACCAGAGACGGCGGGAACGCCGTTTCCATGTCGCGGGTCAGGTAATCGTCGTCCGGCACCAAGGAGCCCAGTAGCTGCTCTTTGAGGTCGATCTTGCTGTACGAAATCAGCACCGACAGCTCAGGACGGGTCAGACCGTGGCCCTCAGCAATACGCTCGGCCAGTTGCTCTTCGGTCGGCAGGAACTCGATGGCACGGTCCAGCTTGCCACGGCCTTCCAGATCGCTCATCAGACGCTTGTACTCAGCGATGCGCGCATACGCACGACGCGCCGCCAGGGACAGCGCCTGAGTCTGCTTGTAGTTGTTGCCCAGCACCAGATTGCCGACTTCGTCGGTCATGCTCGCCAGCAACTGGTTGCGTTGCTTGTCGGTCATGTCACCGGCCTGAACCACTTCGTTCAGCAGGATCTTGATGTTCACTTCGTGGTCGGAGCAGTCCACACCACCGGCGTTGTCGATGAAGTCGGTGTTGGAGCCGCCGCCATTGAGGCCGAATTCCACACGCCCCAGCTGGGTCATGCCGAGGTTACCGCCCTCGCCCACGACTTTGCAGCGCAGCTCGTTGCCGTTCACGCGCAGCGCATCGTTGGCCTTGTCGCCGACATCGGCGTGGCTTTCGGTGCTGGCTTTGACGTAAGTACCGATACCGCCGTTCCACAGCAGATCCACCGGCGCCTTGAGCAAGGCGTTCAGCAGTTCGGTCGGGGTCAGCTTGTCAGCCTTGATGTCGAAGCGTTCCTGCATCTGCGGGGAGATTGCGATGCTCTTTGCGCTGCGCGAGAAGATACCGCCGCCTTCGGACATGATGCTGGTGTCGTAGTCGGTCCAGGCCGAACGCGGCAGGTCGAACATGCGCTGACGCTCGACGAAGCTGGTCGCCGGGTTCGGGTTCGGGTCGATGAAGATGTGCATGTGGTTGAAGGCCGCGACCAGTTGCAGCTTGTCGGACATCAACAGGCCGTTACCGAACACGTCACCGGCCATGTCGCCGACGCCCACTACGGTGATGCTGTCTTCCTGAACATTGATGCCGCGCTCGCGGAAGTGACGTTGTACGCCCACCCACGCGCCTTTGGCGGTAATGCCCATTTTCTTGTGGTCGTAACCGGCCGAACCACCGGACGCAAACGCGTCACCCAGCCAGAAGCCGTAGTCGATGGCGATACCGTTGGCGATGTCGGAGAAGGTCGCAGTGCCCTTGTCCGCCGCTACTACCAGGTACGGGTCGTCATCGTCGTGGCGAACCACGTTCAATGGCGGTACCAGCGCACCGTCTTTCAGGTTGTCGGTGATGTCCAACAGACCGGAAATGAAGATGCGGTAGCAGGCGATGCCCTCGGCCGCGATCTCGTCACGGCTGCCGCCCAGTGGCAGACGACGCGGCAGGAAGCCGCCCTTCGCACCCACTGGCACGATGACCGAGTTCTTCACTTGCTGGGCTTTTACCAGGCCGAGGACTTCGGTACGGAAGTCTTCTTCACGGTCGGACCAGCGCAGACCACCACGGGCGACGTTACCGAAGCGCAGGTGCACGCCTTCAACGCGTGGCGAGTAGACGAAGATTTCGAACTTCGGCACTGGCTTCGGCAGTTCAGGGATCGCGTGCGGGTTGAACTTGAAGCTGAAGTACGACTTGTTCTGGCCGTTGGCATCAGTCTGATAGAAGTTGGTCCGCAGGGTCGCTTTGATCAGGTCGAGGTAACGACGCAGGATGCGGTCTTCGTTGAGCACCTGGACGTCGTCCAGTGCGGTCAGAATCGCTTGTTCCAGACGCAGTTGCTTGTCTTCCAGATCGTCGCTGCCGAGTTTGCGCGCCAGATAGAAGCGGGTCTTGAACAACCGGGTCAGCTCGCGAGCGATGTCGGTGTGGTTGTTCAGGGTGCTGGCGATGTAACCCAGATCGAAGCCCAGACGAATCTGCTTCAGGTAACGCGCGTAAGCACGCAGCAGCGCGACGTCGCGCCAAGGCAGGCCGGCGGTCAGTACCAGACGGTTGAACGCATCGTTTTCGGCGTCGCCGCGAACGATGTGGACGAAGGCGTCCTGCAGGGTGTCGTTGAGTTGCTGGATGTCGAGGTCCAGACCTTCAGCGGCAGTGAACGCGAAGTCGTGAATCCAGAACTCGCGGCCATTGGTGTGACGCAGACGGTACGGGAATTCACCCAGTACGCGCAGACCGAGGTTTTCCAGAATCGGCAAGACGTCGGACAGCGCCAGCGGCGTGTCGGCGTGGTACAGCTTGCAATGCAGCTCGCGCTGGCCGGAGACCTGACCGAGCGGCTGATAGAAGCTCATCACCAACGGATTTTTTTCGTTGAGGCTCAGCAGGTGCTGCATGTCGACCACGGCCGAATGCGCTGCGAAACGCTCGCGGTAGCCGGCTGGGAAGCCTTTCGGGAAGTCGGCCAGCACGTTGGTGCCGTGGGCTTCGCCGAAGCTCTCGACGGTCAGTGCGGCGTAATCGTCCTGCCAGCTGCGGCAGGCTTGCACGACTTCTTTTTCCAACAGCACCGGGTCGATGTCGAGACGGTTTTTCGGGTCGACACGCAGGATCAACTGCACGCGCGCCAGTACCGACTCGGAGAAGAACGTCCAGAATTCGCAATCGGAAGCCTTCAGGCGCTCCATCAGCACTTGCTGGATCTTCTGGCGAACTTCGGTGGAATAGATATCGCGCGGCACGTAGGCCAGGCAGTAGCAGAAACGACCGTACGGGTCTTTGCGCAGGAACACGCGGATCTTGTTGCGTTCCTGGATCTGCACGATCGACATGACGGTGGTGAACAGTTCGTCGACCGGAGTCTGGAACAGGTCATCACGCGGCAATACTTCGAGCACCTGCGCCAGTTCCTTGCCCAGGTGAGCCTTGGACTGGAAGCCGGAGCGCGTTTCGATTTCTTCAACCTTGCGGCGGATGAACGGGATGACCCGCACGCTCTCGCCATACACCGAGGAGGTGTACAGGCCCATGAAGCGGTGTTCCTTGATGACTTTGCCGTCAGCGTCGATTTCACGGATCGACACGTAGTCCGGGTAAGCCGGACGGTGTACGCGGCTTGGGTGCGCAGCCTTGGCAAACGACAGCAGGGTCGGTTCGCGCAGGTAGGCAACGGCGTAGTCTTCGATGCGCAGGTCTTCGTAGGTCAGGCCGGTGCGCAGCAGTTTGGTCAGGCCGAGGAAGGAGTTCTGGTCGTACTCGATGTGGCCGCCATCGGCCTGATCGGTGACCACGAATTCTTCGTAGCCGAGGAAGGTAAAGTGGTTGCCCACCAGCCATTCCAGGAAGCTTTTGACTTCGTTCTTCTCGTCGGCATCGATGGCGAAGGCGCTGTTGTCGAGTTTGGTGAGGATTTCCTGCACCTTGGCTTTCATCGGCTCGAAATCGGCGACCGCTACGCGGACTTCACCGAGAACCTGTTCCAGCTCTTTGCTCAGCACATTCAGTTCGGCCGCGTTGGCGCAGCGGTCGATTTCCAGGTACATCAGCGACTCGTGCAGCACGCCTTCGCCGGTGCTGCCTTTTGGCAGGATTTCCAGCAACTCGCCCTTGCTGCCACGGCGCACGCTGAGCACGGTGGTTTGCAGGGTGTGGATGCTGTAGCCGCGACGGTTCAGTTCGGTACGAACCGAGTCGACCAGGAATGGCAGGTCATGGTGCAGGACTTCGACCGCGGTGTGGGTCGACTGCCAGCCATGACGCTCGTAATCAGGGTTGTAGACGCGCACTTGCGGTTGCGCGTGATCGAAGCGCTCAAGCAGGCGCCACGCAGAGAGAGTACAGCCAGCGAGGTCGGAGAGGCGACGTTGAGTCAGCTCGTCCAGAGAAATGATGCCGAAGAATTGTTCAGCGAACAGCGCCACTTGTGGCAGTGCCTGTTCACTGATGTGCTGCGCCAGTGCCGCTTGCAGTTGGTGCTGGAAGTCGGCTTTGCTGGCTGCGGTGAAGAACGCCATCTGTGGTACTCCGCTTAAGCTTGTTATTGATGGAAAGCGTCGCGTGCAACACCCCTTTCGGGGCTTGTGTCGCCCTGTTCCTGATTCTCGGGCAGAGGAAACAGGGGGACAGGTGGGTGAAGCTGGACGGGACACTCAGGTCACATTCACCTTCCATAGAATGAGCATCTGCAAAAGCGACTGCCAGCGGTGCCGACAATGCCTTTACGGGTGCTCATCCGTTGCGCAGCTTAAAGGGTGCGACAATGTGTCTGCTTGCGGTGCTGCGACATATTCGGTCATTGGCACGTAAACCGAGGGTTTCGCACCGGTAAACACTAGCAGTCGTAGCGGAAAACGCTGGGTTACATGCCCGTTTTTACGGTACATGCGTGCCAGAAATGACCATTGACCCACGTCGCGTTCACGACACATCCTCTGACACTCTCACATGCAGAAATTCCCGAGGACTGGCAGAATCGCGCCCATTAGCGACCAACACGCCCCTCGAGGCAGGAATCCCCCCATGCAAATGACCACCGCCCTACTCATCGTCAACCCGTGCGATGACGAAGAAGACAACATGGCCATGCTCTGCTGCCACAGCGACAAGGGCGACATGTTTCTGATGAGCCGCTACCCGGATGAGGACGAGCTGGAGATCACACTGGATGGCGAGCCTTCGACGCTCGACGGCGTAAAAGTTACTTTGACCTCGACGCTGCTGAAGATCGAGATTGCGGCGGCGGATGCTGATGCGTTGAACGGGGATGATGTGCTGGAGATCAGCTTTAACCCGGATATGGTGGATATGGATGAGGTTGTCGAGACCTTGACGAACATCCTTGATGGGACAGGTACCTTCATCAACGAAGCTTAATGGTTTCTGGACTGGCCCCATCGCGAGCAGGCTCACTACAGGTCGGTGTACGACGATCCATTGTAGGAGTGAGCCTGCTCGCGATAGGGCCGGCACAGGCAACCAATCACTGCCCGGCTACAAAAATCCAACAAATCCCCCAGTCATTCCCGCACTTTGCGCAAAATGCCGTTAGTCGCCACCCCCCGCGATGGATTAAAGTAACGCCCCCAGCCCCGGCGTTATCCGAACGCCTGTGGCCACCCCTTTCCAGGAACAGTCACCGATGGAACATCGTGAAGCGCTGCTCGCGCTGCGAACCTTTCTTTCAACGCAGATTCTCGGCCAGGAAAAACTCATCGAGCGTTTGCTCATCGCCCTGCTCGCCGACGGCCACATGCTGGTCGAGGGCGCGCCGGGTCTGGCCAAGACCAAAGCGATCAAAGAACTCGCCGAGGGCATCGAAGCCCAGTTCCATCGCATCCAGTTCACCCCTGACCTGCTGCCGGCCGACATCACCGGCACCGAGATCTATCGCCCGGAAACCGGCAGTTTCGTGTTCCAGCAAGGGCCGATCTTCCACAACCTGGTGCTGGCGGACGAAATCAACCGCGCCCCGGCCAAGGTGCAATCGGCGCTGCTCGAAGCCATGGCCGAACGTCAGGTCAGTGTCGGCCGCAGCACTTACGAGCTGTCGCCGCTGTTTCTGGTGATGGCCACGCAGAACCCGATCGAGCAGGAAGGCACTTACCCTCTGCCGGAAGCGCAACTCGACCGTTTCCTGATGCACGTGAAAATCGGTTTCCCGGACGCCGCCGTCGAACGCCGCATCCTGCAGCAGGCCCGTGGCGAAGCGCTGAACGGCGAGACCAAACCCGAGCGCCGGGTCAGCCAGCAGGCGATCTTCGCCGCGCGCAAGGAAATCCTCGGTCTGTACATGGCCGACGCCGTGGAGGAATACCTCGTGCAACTGGTCATGGCCACGCGCAACCCGGCCAAGTTCGACCCGGAAATGGCCGAGTGGATCGCCTACGGCGCCAGCCCTCGCGGTTCGATTGCCCTCGACCGCTGCGCCCGCGCCCACGCCTGGCTGGCCGGTCGCGACTTCGTCAGCCCGGAAGACATTCAAGCGGTGCTGTTCGATGTGTTGCGTCACCGTATCATTTTGTCGTTTGAAGCCGAAGCCGCCGGCATCGATCAGGATCGGGTGGTGCAGCGGATTCTCGACGTCGTAGCCGTCGCTTGACCCCCATGAACGCCCCCCTGCCGTCCGCACCGGGCATCCGCGTCAGCCTCGCCGAGCTGATCGAGATGCGTCACCGCGTGCGTGAAGTGCAGCTGTTTTCCACGCCGAGTCAGCGCAGCCCGCTGATCGGCCTGCATCACTCGAAATTCCGGGGCCGTGGCGTCGATTTCGATCAGGTGCGGGTCTATCAGGCCGGCGACGACGTGCGCACCATCGACTGGCGCGTCACTGCACGAACGCAAGAGCCGCACACCAAGCTGTTCCATGAAGAACGCGAGCGGCCGATTTTCATCATGGTCGAGCAAAGCACGCGGCTGTTTTTCGGTTCCGGGCTGATGTTCAAATCGGTGCTCGCGGCGCAAGTGGCGGCGCTGATTGGCTGGGCCGCGCTTGGTCACAATGACCGGGTCGGCGGGCTGGTCTTCGGCGACAACGAGCACTACGAAATCAAACCGCGGCGCAGCAAACAGAGCCTGCTGCAATTGCTCAACCGTCTGGTCAAGGTCAATCAGTCGCTGCACAGCGAGCGTGAGCCGGATCGCGATGCGTTCGGCGTGGCCCTGCGCCGTGCCCGCGAAGTGTTGCGCCCGGGCAGTCTGGTGATTGTCATCTGCGACGAGCGTGCGTTGTCCGACAGTGCCGAGCAACAACTGAGTCTGCTGGCGCGCCATTGCGATCTGCTGATGCTGCCCATCTCTGATCCGCTGGATCACGCCCTCCCCGCTGCCGGCCTGCTGAGGTTTGCCGAGCGCGGCGCACAACTGGAACTCGACACGCTGAATTTCGACCTGCGCCAGACTTATCGCGCCCAAGCTGAAGCACGCATCGCCCGCTGGGAACTGCTCGCGCAAAAACTGCGGGTGCTGCTGATGCCGCTGAGCACGCAAAGTGAAATGGTCGAGCAGATGCGCGAATTCCTCAATCCGCAGCGTCCGGGGAAAGGTCGATGAACGGCCTCGAACAACTGCAACCGCTGATCTCGCCGCCACCAATCGCCTTCTGGCCGCCGGCACCGGGCTGGTGGCTGCTGCTTCTGTTGTTGCCGCTACTGGGTTTCGCCGTATGGAAACTGCGCCGTTTCATTCCGCTGAAGAAACGCCCGATCGTGCGTGCCGAACAGCCGCTCGACCCGGTGCGCATCGCCGCCCTCGCTGAACTCGCACAAATGCCCAAACCCTACGACGGCGCCCCGGCCGGTGCCTGGCTGCAACAACTCAACGGCCTGCTCAAACGCCTGTGCCGCAACCACTATCCCTACAGCCAGAGCCACACCCTCAACGGGCGTAAATGGCTGGCGTTCCTCGATAACCGCTGCCCGGCCGCCGGCCTGACGCGCTGGATGGTGTTGGTCGAAGGCGCGTACAAACCGGAATGCAAACTCGACGACAAAGCCATCGCCGGCCTGACCCAAGCGGTCGACACGTGGATTCGCAAACATGTTTGAGTTCGCCTGGCCGTGGATCTTCGTACTGGTGCCACTGCCGTGGCTGATGCGTCTGGTGCTGCCAGTGGCAGACAGTGGCGAGCCAGCGCTGAAAGTGAGTTTCCTCGCCGATCTCGAAGGCCTCGCCCGCCGTCGCGCTCGCGCCAATCTGCCTGCATGGCGTCAACAAGCGCCGTTCATGCTCTTGTGGCTGTTGCTGCTGACCGCCGCCGCCCGCCCGCAATGGCTCGGCGAACCGCTGCCGATTGCTGCCAGCGGGCGTGATCTGCTGGTGGCGGTGGACGTGTCCGGCTCGATGGATTTTCCCGATATGCAATGGCAGGACGAAGAAGTCAGTCGTCTCACCTTGGTTCAGCATCTGCTGGGCGACTTCCTTGAAAGCCGCGATGGCGACCGGGTCGGCCTGATCCTGTTTGGCAGCCAGGCCTATCTGCAAGCGCCGCTGACCTTTGACCGCCATACCGTGCGCGTCTGGCTCGACGAAGCGCGGATCGGCATTGCCGGCAAGAACACTGCGATCGGCGACGCCATCGGTCTGGCGCTGAAACGCCTGCGCATGCGTCCAGCGCAAAGTCGCGTGCTGATTCTGGTCACTGACGGCGCCAACAATGGCGGCGAAATCAATCCGCTGACGGCAGCAAAACTGGCGGCCAGCGAAGGTGTGAAAATCTATCCGATCGGTATCGGCGCCAATCCTGAAGACAGCGGCTCAACCGGCCTGCTGGGCGTCAATCCGAGCCTGGACCTCGACGAACCGGCGCTCAAAGCCATCGCCGAAGTCACCGGCGGCCAGTATTTCCGTGCCCACGACGGCAAAGAACTGCAAGCCATCAAAGACACACTCGACCAGCTCGAACCGGTGACTCAACAACCGACCCAGGCCCGCCCGGCACAAGCCTTGTATCACTGGCCTTTGGCGCTGGCGTTATGGTTGAGCCTATTGCTGGTCGCCCGTGAATTGTGGCCGGACAACCCGCTGCAGCGCCTGTTCACCAAGGAACTGTATCTGCAAAGTCCACTGCCTGACTGGCGCGAGCGCCTCAAGCGCCTGCGTCTGCGGAGGCGCCGATGATTGCGCTCTGGCCGCACTGGTTCCGTCCGTGGTGGTTGCTGTTGCTGCCGCTGCTCGGCTGGCTGATCTGGCAACTCTGGCACCGGCAGAAACGTGCCGGGCGCTGGCAGATGATTTTGCCGCCGGCGTTTCATGCCACCCTGCTCAGCGGCGGTAACGGTCGCGACAGCAAACTGCCGTGGGTCGCCCTCGGCGTGGCGTGGTTGCTGACCATTCTGGCGCTGCTCGGGCCGAGTTGGGAGCGCGTCGAACAGACCAGCCAGAAACCCGCCGATCCGCTGGTGGTGGTGCTGGAACTGACCCCGGAAATGCTCGCCACCGACTCGCCGCCGACGCGACTGGAACAGGCGCGGCGCAAGCTGTTCGATCTGTTGCAGGCACGCAGCGATGCGCAGACCGCCATCGTTGTCTACGCCGGCAGCGCGCACACGCTGGTGCCGCTGTCGGATGACCTGGCGACCAGCCGCAATCTGCTCGACGCGCTCAAACCGTCGTTGATGCCGGAAAGTGGCCATCGTGCCGATCTGGCCGTGAGCAAAGCGCTGGCCCTGCTGAAACAGGGCGCGCTCGGTCAGGGGCGGATTCTGTTAATCGGCTCGTCGCTCGATGAGGCAGAACGCCAAGGCATTCGCCGCGCACTCAGCGGACAATCGGCGCAGTTGCTGATGCTCGGCGTCGGCACCGCCGAAGGTGCGCCGATTGCCCAAGAGGACGGCAGTTTCCTCAAGGACGAGCAAGGCGCGATTCGCGTTCCGCAACTCGACAGTCCGGGGTTAAGTGCTTTCCTCAACAGCGTCGGCGGCGAATACCACCCTGCCCGCCTCGACGAAGCGGATCTTGGCGCACTCGGCCTGCTCAGCGGTCCACGCAGCCTGCGTGACGACGGCCAGACCGTACGCCTCGATACCTGGGCCGATCAGGGTTACTGGCTGCTGTTGCCGCTGCTATTGCTCGCCGCCTGTGCCGGACGTCGCGGCTGGTTGTTCTGCCTGCCGTTGCTGTTCTGCCTGCCGCAGCCCAGCTACGCTTTTGACTTTGAGGATTTGTGGCTACGCCCCGATCAACAGGGCCTGCACCTGCTCAAACAGAAGCGCCCGGCTGAAGCCGCGCAGCATTTTGACGATCACCAATGGCAAGGGGTGGCGTTGTACGAAGCCGGCGACTACAGTGGCGCCGCTCAGCGTTTCGCCGAAGGCAGCGACGCCCGCGCCCACTACAATCGTGGCAACGCGCTGGCGAAAAGCGGTGAGCTGGAAGCGGCGATCGACGCCTATGAGCAGGCACTGGAACAGCAACCGGATTTACGCCCGGCGCAGACCAACAAGACGCTGGTGGAAAATCTGCTCAAGCAGAAAAACGCCCCTCCGCCCGCCGAGCCGGACACCAAGCCAAGCGAGCAGCAAAGTCTGCCGGGCGACGAACCAGCGCCCGCGACCACGCCGCCACCGGCGGTAAAAAGTGAAACCCAGAGCGACGCGCAACCGACCGAATCGGCCAGCGAACCGCCACCGACCACGCCGCCGCAGCCGGGGCCCAATGAAGTGCCGGGCAGCGACGAGGAAGAACAAACGGACACCGTGCCGACGCTGCGCCCGAGCGAGGACAACCTCGAAGGCGAGCAACGTCAGGCACTGGAACAATGGCTGGGCAAGATCCCGGATGACCCGGGCGAACTGCTGCGACGCAAATTCTGGTACGAACAGCAACAACATCAGGATCAGGAAAACACTCGATGACCCGCTTCACCGCTCTCTTGCTGCCCCTGCTGCTCTGCACGGCCACCGCCCAGGCGGCCGAGCTGACGGCCAGTGTGGATCGCAGTCGCCTGAACTCCGGCGAGACGGTCGAGCTCACCCTCGAAACCAGCGACGTCACCCAGTTCGGCAAACCCGATCTGACCGCGCTGGAAGCGCTGTTCGAAGTGCGCGGCACACGCCAGGTCAACCAACTCAACACCCTCAATGGCGACAACCGCGCGACCACGCGCTGGATCATCACCCTGCTGCCCAAAGAGAACGGCAGCGTGGTGATCCCGCCACTGCAACTGGGCGACGCACAGAGCCAGCCGATCACCGTGCAAGTGGTCGAAAGCGACACCCGCGAGAACAAGAACAGCCTTGATCCGGTGTTCATCGAAGCCAGCCTCGATCAGGCCAGCGTCTACGTGCAGGCGCAGGCGATCCTGACGTTGCGCATCTACCATTCAGTGTCGCTGTACGACGACAGCAGCCTGACGCCGCTGCAAATCGCCGATGCACGCATCGAGCAACTGGGCGACACGCGCACCTACGAAAAAGACCTCAACGGTGTGCGCCATGGCGTGATCGAAATGCGCTATGCAATCTACCCGCAACACAGCGGTTTGCTGACCATTGCGCCACAGACCTTTAGCGCCACACTGGTCGACACGCAGCCGTCTCAGGACGCCAATGCGCAGGGGCCGAAGCCGGGCAAACTGATGCGCGTCAGTTCTGCGGAAATCCCCCTGACCGTCAAACCCAAACCCCTGACCTATCCGGTCGATGCGCCGTGGCTGCCCGCACGCAGTCTGAGCCTCAGCGAAAGCTGGAACCCGGAACCGGAACACACCCAGGTTGGCGATTCCCTGACCCGCAGCCTGACATTGAAAGTCGAAGGCCTGGCCGCCTCGCAACTGCCAGCGCTGCCCGCCACCGACGTCAACGGCCTGCGCCGCTACCCCGATCAACCGGTGCTGAGCAACCAAAGTACCGACCGCGGCATTGTCGGCAGCCGCGAAGAACGCGAAGCGCTGGTGCCGAGCCGCAGCGGCGCCATCGATTTGCCGACGGTGGACGTGGTCTGGTGGAACACCTTCGAAGATCACCTGGAGCACAGCAGCCTGCCGGCGCGCACCCTGCAAGTGGCCAACAACCCGAGCCTGCAAGTCGACACCCCGGCCGGCACGCTACAACCGGGCGTCGTCGATAACGACGTGTTGTGGTGGTGGAAACTCAGCACGCTAATTCTGGCCTGCACCACCCTCCTCGGCTTCGGCCTGTGGTGGCGCGCACGCTGGCAACCGGCGGTGCATCGCGCCGCACAAACCGGCCCGAGCCCGCGCACCTTGATGGATGACATCAAACGCGCGAGTCAGGCCAATGACCCGCAAGCAACGCGGCAGGCACTGGATGCGTGGGCGCGTCAGCAGCCAGAGACACTGGCGGACATGGCGGCGCGGTTTGTGCCGTTGTCGGATGCGCTGGATGGGCTTAATGGTGCGCTGTACAGCGAGACGGGGCAGCATTGGCAGGGTGAGGATTTGTGGCGGGCGATTCGGACCATTCCGGCGGCGGAACGGGTGCAGGATCCGGTGGGTGATAGTGGGTTACCGCCTTTGTACCCCAAGTAATCTCTGTAGGATTTTGGATTTTAGGGCGTATGCCTCTTCCTGATTGATCGCATCCTACGCAAAACTTAGAAACGTCTGACTGCTGTAGATTTTGGATACATTCACAGTTCCCTGTCTCAAACAGACACGGGATATGCAAATGTCCAAGATCCATCCCGCCAACCTCGCCGCTGCCGCCGCATCCAAAACCCCTATCGGTTCTCCCGGCGCTTGCCCGCTTCGGCAAACCCATGTGCAACTGTTGCCCTTGGCTTATGGCCTGGTGGAACGACCGC